>NZ_JBIKBQ010000008.1:0-50813 GCF_058122085.1 Luteolibacter sp.
TCCCTGTCTGTTTACTCATGGTGTTGGTTGATTTGAAACGTTTGTTCAAACAGGCGATGTCGGAACATCGCCCGATCAACCAGCACCAATCGATTTTAACATTTTAACGAAAAAAAATCCTCTTCCTGGCAAGGGCTTTGTAGGAAATCAAGCGGTTGGAAAACGAAGGCATGTAGAAGCCATGGGTTTCCTTGGTCCGATGCTCGATCTCACGGCGGCAAAGGTAAAGCTGGCGCTCGAATGCGTCGGCATCCATCCCGTGGGGATTTGAGTCAGCACGCCCGAGCCGTCGCCGGTCTTCATGTCGGCATCCACGGCACCGCGGTGGGTCATGCAACAGACGGAAGTCAGCGCGTGATCCAGAATTTGATGGCTGCGTTTCCCCTGCAAATGGGCGATCGCGCCCAAGCCGCAGTTGTCGTGTTCTTGAGAAAGTCGGTGCAGGGAACCAGAGGGCTGCTTGAGTGGTAAAACGAGTTCATCAGAAGTTCAGAAAATCCAGGCGACCCGCACCGGATAGCAGAACTTGTGCCTGCGGCGGCGGCCAATTCAAACGGCTTCCTCGGGCGGCAGTAACCCACGATCCACCAGGAATCGATCCGCCGCGGCGACTGTCAGCTCGAAGTTCTTGTGACTGACGTTGAAGTTGAAAAAACTGTGGTCCGCGCGCACAAAATCCACCAACTCGCAGGAATTGCCGCGCCAACGCAGGCGGCGGCGGAATTTCTCCACTTCGTCGAACGGCGTGATCCGGTCGGATTTCCCATGAAAGAAGAGCATCGGCGGAAGTTTCCGGCGGATCAGGTTGGTCGGACTCAGGCGTTTGGCCGTCTTCGCGTCGGGAAATCGATCGGCGGCGGCACCTTTGGAAGCCGTGTTGACCAGCGAGCTGAAAAGGATCAGCGCTTGGGGGAAACAATTGAGACCATCGACAGGAGGTAGGCTTTTCAGCTTGGGCAGAGTCGCCAGCAGCGCCAGATACGCTCCACCGCCAGCGCCCCCGATGGTGATTTTGTCGGGATCGAGATTGAAAGTATCGGCATTGTGGCGCAACCAGCGGATCAAATCGCGGGCGTCCTCGATGGCTTCCAGCGGGCCGGTGCCGTGCTTCGCAGAGGTCCGGGTTTCCGCCGCCACCGCGACCGCGCCGCGGCTGGCGAAATGGAGACAGTGGGGGACAAATTGCGTCGGAGTGGGGGAATCCCAGAAGCCGCCATGAAAGAAAACCACGACCGGACGGGGCTCGTCCTTGGCTTTTTCAGGGAAAAAGAGATGCGCCAGGACATCACCCTGGGGCCGCTGCTCGTAGACATAAGTCGCCGCATCCTTCAAAATCTCCCGATCGCGCGCTTCGCCAATTGGCGCCACTCTCTGCAAAATACTGCTCATAGCTCAGTCCCGGCCGCACTCAATTGAATCGGCATGCAATTTGTTTGTTGTGGGATGGACCATCTTGTCCAATCGTTTCGCCAATGAATCGACTGATTTTTGCGTTCTTGCTGATTTCCGCCACTCTAGCAGGCGGGCAGGAAAACCTGCGCCCGACCCTCGAAACCACCTACAGCGCTTGGCGTGAGTCGATGATCCGGCGTGATCCGGCGGCGTGGCAACGGGTGACCGCCGAGCATCGGCGGGTCGAGGTTCGCAACCGGATTGTCTCGGAAAAGCAGCCCTATCCCGCCACGGTCTTCGATCTCCCGGCACCGCCGCCATCGCTTCAGGGACTTCAATTTCTCGAAGCGAAACAAAACGGAGCGACTGCAAAAGCCTCCTATTTCGGGAAAATCGACTTCGCCGTAGGTGGCGAGCCGACGGACAACCTGCTGGTGCTTTCCTTCGTCCAAGGCACCGGCGGCTGGCTATACGACCGGGCGGATTTCGTCAATCTGGCGGCGCTTCCGGTAGTTCGAAAGGAATTGGCGGCGGGGAACCTCAAGTATTTGAAAGAGACTTCGGAAGCCCAGCCCAGCGGACAGATTCCGCCAACACCGATCGCCGCGCAGCCGGCAAAATACGTGGCCAAGGTTTACGTTTTCAGCCCGGGCCGCGAGGTGCAGGTGCAAATCAACAAGATCAGCCGCCATCGGTTTGCCAATGCCAAGGAGGCCGAAGTTGTCATCGGCGGGGCCGTGGATGGCCTGAACGAGGTGCAATTCACCGTGAAAAAGCTGGAGGGGGGCACTGGCAAAGAGGTCATGACGATCCGCGTGTATCTGATGTCCGAGTTGGCGGGTGCGAAGCCGGTCAAAGCCTTCGAGTATCAAATCGCGGCCGGTGAGAAACCGGAACCGGTTGCAACCAAGATGTTCAATGTCGATGCCGCGACCGTCGCAAAACTTGCCGGACGCTGATCGGAAGAGCGGCAGGATGGAGGTAAGCCTTGGAATTCACGGCACCGCAGCACGAACCCCCGGCACCTTGTTCGGGCAGAGCTCCTTCACCGGAAGATCAGTGGGACGAATCGGTTTAAGCGACTGGGGGCTGGTTGACCCCGTTTGATTCCGCATTACATATATTGTAACAAGTGAATTTTATTGGAATTGCGATACTTCAATGCTGGCTCAGGCCCCGCAAACCGGGTTCCATCGCCGCAGATGAACCAGCTTCAAGACAATGTTGCCGACCTCATGGCGGATACCAACGACCGGATCGGGAAAACCCGCCGTCCGCTTTTCCGAATTTATGAAATCCATGCGGCGATCCGCGGCGGCTCTTATCCGAATTGCAACCAACTCGCCAAGCAACTCGGCGTTCAGCGCAAAACCATCCAGCGCGATATCACCTTCATGCGCGACGAACTCAAGCTCCCGCTCGTCTATGAGGAAACCCTTCACGGCTATTTTTACGAAGCGGATGTCTCGGATTTCCCGGTCTTCCAAACCAGCTCCGAGGAGCTCGCCGGCTTGTTCCTCGCTCGCACCGCCTTGGAGTCCGTCCGCGGCACGCCCTTGGCCGAGGTCATGCAAAAGGTCTTCGCCAAGCTCACCCGTGGGATGTTGGGTAGGATCCAGTTCGCCTGGAGCGATCTGGACGAGGCCTTTTCCCGCAAGTCGATCGAGTCCAGCCCACGCGATGTGAAACTTTTTGGCCAGATCGCTGATGCTGTTTTAAATCAACTTGTTACAACCTTTTATTATCGAAAATTAGGCGCTGAGACATCCGAGCTTCGGCGGGTCAATCCCTTGCATCTCGGCGAGGTTGATGGTGGCTGGTATTTGATTGCGCAGGACTTGGAGCGCGACGCGCTGCGCACCTTTGCGTTGCCTCGGATGACCCGCCTCAAGGTCAGTCAGAAAAGCTTTGAGCGCCCTCAAGGCTTCGCTGGAAATGACCACTTAAAACAATCGTTCGGCATCTGGAGTGTCGCTGGCGATTACTCCCGCCAAATCGTCCGGGTCGAGCTGAAGAATTATGCAGCCCGACTCGCTCAGGAACGTCGTTGGCATCCGACTCAGGAGATTTTCCCGCTCAACGCGAAGGGCACACGGGTGGAAGTCCGCTTCGAAGTCGGACGCCTTGAAGAGGTTCTGCGCTGGGTTCTCAGCTTCGGCAGCCAAGCGAAAGCACTCGGTCCGCCGGAATTGGTTGCAATCGTGCGGGCGGAAATCGAGGCGATGCGTGGCTGAGATTTCACGACATATTAGACGATTCAACTTCACAGTGCCGTTTTCCTGACGTGCGATCCGCAAAGAGTCCTCAACAAGTCCACTTACCAACCAACATTTCACCCATGTGCCGATTTATCGTTCCTATGTTCATCAGTCTGCATCTGATCGCCGCTGGCGCTCAGCCCGCGGAGCAAGCCGCCGACAAAACAGCACCTCCGGCCGCCGAAACCCCGCCGAAGGACGCTCCACCGGCCAAAGTAATCGCGCCAGTCGTGAAAGAATCCACCGTTACCATTGACGGTAAGAAGGTTGCTTACAAGGTCACCACCGGAAAATTGCAGCTCAAGGAGGACGACGGCAAGGCCCGCGCATCAATTTTTCACGTCAGCTACGAGCGCACCGACACCAAGGATCCATCCGCGCGCCCGGTGATGTTCGCCTTCAATGGCGGCCCCGGATCTTCGGCCGTTTGGCTGCACATCGGCGTGCTCGGGCCGAAAATCATCAAGCTCCAAGGCGACGGAACGCTCGCCCCGTTTCCTCCGGTCCGGGTGGCGGACAATCCGCTGAGCGTGCTCGATGTCTGTGATCTGGTGTTCATCGATCCGGTTTCCACGGGGTACAGCCGTGCGGAAAAGGACGTGAAACCCGGCGATTTCCACGGGCTGGATGAGGACATCTCCTCGGTCGGAGATTTCATCCGCCGCTGGGTCAGCGAACATGACCGCTGGTCGTCGCCGAAGTATCTGCTGGGCGAATCCTACGGCGGCATCCGGGCGGCGGGCCTCTCAAACCATTTGCAGGCGCGCTACGGAATGAGCATGAACGGCGTTGTCCTGCTTTCGTCGCTGCTCGATTTCGCCACGCTCCAGCCGGCCCAAGGCAACGATCTTGCCTATCAGGTCTTTTTGCCGTCGCTCACGGGCACGGCCCATTTCCACGGGAAAATCCAGGGCGAGCGCGATGCCTTGGTCAAGGAGAGCACGGAATTCGCCTTCGGTGAATACGCCGCGGCTTTGCTCAAGGGAAATGACCTCGATCAAACAACCCGGACCAGCGTGGCTGACAAATTGGCCCGGCTGACAGGCATCGATGCCGCGATCTGGCTGGCGAACGACTTGCGGCTCGATTCCACGGCGTTCCGCGCGGAACTGCTGCGCAAGGAAGGCAAAGTCATCGGCCGCTTTGATGCCCGTGTCGCGTGGGATGCCACCGACAAGGCCGCCGCGCGCCCTGACTACGACCCGTCCTATTCCCTGGCCTATGGCGCGTTTTCCTCCGCGTTGCTCGACTACCTGGGTCGCGAACTGGGCTACAAAGAGGATCAGCCCTACGAAATCCTCACCGGAAAAGTCCAGCCATGGCGATGGAACACCAGCAACGAGGTGGTCAATGTCAGTGATCGTCTCGCGGTCGCCATGAGGGATAATCCACATCTCAGGGTGCTCCTGATGGGCGGCTACACCGACCTCGCGACTCCTCCGGCGGGAACAGCGCACTCGGTCCGGCACATGCTCAACCTGCCGGTAAACGTCCGGAAGAACATCTCGACCGCCTTCTACGACGGCGGCCACATGTTCTATCTGAATCCGCCGGATCTGATCAAATGCCGCGCTGACATCGTCAAGTTCATCGAAGCCGGGAAACCCTGAAAGCAATGCAGCCCCCCTTGCCCGGCGACTCCCCCGCCCCGCCGCAGATTCCGACCTGTCAGGCAATTTCGGAGGAGGATAAATCCCTCGCGATGTTGTGCCACTTGCTGGGGATCTTCACGGGCTTTATCGGACCCTTGATCCTGTGGCTGGTGAAAAAGGACAGCAGTGCTTTTGTCGGCCACCACGGCCGCGAGGCGCTCAATTTCCAGATCACCTTGATGTTAGTCATGCTCGGCCTCGGCTCGGTCACCGTGGTGCTGATGTTCGTTGTCGTCGGGATTTTTTTAGTTCCGGTGCTTTTCATCGTGCCGATCCTCGCGCTCGTGGCGGAGATCATCGCCGCCGTCGCGGCTCAGAAGGGCGAGTGGCACCGTTATCCATGCTGCATCCGGCTGGTCTGATCAGTAGGTGGCAAATTTAGCAGCGGCCACCACCAACACCGCTGCGAGCGCGCGCTGGAGCGCGGGAGTCCGCGCGCGCCTGCTTCCCCATGACGAGCCTAACCAAGCGCCGGCGAGAACCACGGGGAGAAGAAACCACGCCAGATGGGGAACAACCCCGCCCTTCGTTACAAAACCGGCGAGGCCTGAAAGTGAATTCACGAAAATAAAGGCTGCGGAGATCGCCGCAGCCGGTTTCGCCGGGGTCCAGCGAAAAAGGACCAGCAATGGCGTGAGGAAAATCCCGCCGCCGATGCCGATGAGCCCGGATAGGAATCCAATCGCCAGTCCGAGAATCAGGATGGCGGCGAGCCGCGGCTCGCGGCGAGCCGGCTCTTCCGCATTCCTGTGGAATGCGAGCCGCCACGCACCGAAGAGGAGCGCGGCGGCGAGGATGAGTTTGAAAACCGGATCCGGAGATTGCAGCCATCCGCCGACAAACGCGGCGGGCACCGAGGCGGCGGCGAACAGCCAGAACAAACGGGCCCGGAAATGGCCGGCGCGGGCGAACGCGACGAACGCCAGCAGCGAGACGGCGATGTTGAGCACCAGCGCGATGGGCTTCATTTCCACCGGAGCCATGCCGATGAGCCCCATCACCGCGAGATAGGCCGACGCGCCGCCATGCCCCACCGACGCATACAGAGCCGCCGCGAAAAAGAACGCGAGGCCGAGCGCCAACGGTGAGGCGGAAATTAGAATATCAGACCACATGGATCGGGCTGCGGAGAATCATTTCGCTCTCCGCCCGGATACACTGCCCGTGAAAACCGGAATGGCAACCTTCAGAAGCAAGGTGTAAACGATCAAACCCGCGGCCCAGATCCCGGCCATGATTTTCCACTCGGCGGCGCTTGGGATGTATTCGACCCACTCGTGCAAGGTCGATGGCACGAACCCCGGAATGATCAAGCCCATGCCTTTCTCAATCCAGATTCCCACGAACGCGAGCACGCAGGCGATGTCGAGAACCTTGAGATGCTCGTGCACCTTGGGACGCATCAGCAGCACGGCGGCGGTCACCATGAAGGCCAGCGAAACCCATGTCCACGGCACCAGCGCGTTCAAATCTCCATGGCCGAAGAACAGATACTTGATGGCGGTGGAATGCGCCCCGCCGGTGTAGAGCGCGGTGAAAACCTCGGACCCTAACATCAAAAGGTCGATCAGGATGGTGATGCGCATGATGGCAATCAAGGTCTGGATCGAGCCCGGCCCTATTTTCATTTGGGTCATGCGGCGGATCAATTGCAGCACCACGATGATGAAGGCCGGCCCGGCGACGAAGGCGGAAGTCAGGAAACGCGGGGCCATCAGCGCGGTGTTCCAGAAGGGGCGGCCACCGAGACCGCAGTAGAGGAAGGCGGTCACGGTGTGGATCGAAATCGCCCAGGCGATGCTCAGGAAGACAAACGGCACATACCAGCGCTTGTCCGGAGTTTCCCCGAGGAAGCGCTTGTAGAGCATGTAGCCGCAGATGTGCAGGTTGAGTAACAGATAGCCGTTCAGGACGATCACGTCCCAGGTAAGCATCGAGATCGGCCAGTTGAACTTCCCGATAAACGGCATCATGTGCCAGAAACGGTCCGGCCGGCCGAGATCCGCGACGACGAACATCAGGCACATCACGATCGAGGCGATGGCCAGCAACTCGCCGATGATGACGGTGTCGTGCATGTCCTTGTCATGATAGATATAGGCGGGAATGACCATCATGACGCCCCCGGCGGCGAGGCCGACGAGGAAGGTGAAGTTCGCGATGTAGAGGCCCCATGAAACGTGGTCAGTCATCGCGGTGACGATCATGCCCTCCGCGACCTGGGTCGCCCAGGCGTGGGCACCGACGAGAAAGACGCAGCTCAGAACGAACATCCACACGTAAAACGTCCAGGTTCCCTCGGTCGCCAGGCGGAAGGCGAGGCGCAGGAATTTCAGATAGCTCGTGGCGTGAAACTTCGCGTCGTGAGGACTTTCAGCGTTGGAAATCGTGGGATTCATGGGCGTTCGGGGATCACTCGTCAAAAAAGTAGAAAAAGCTCGGGCGGGTTCCCAATTCCTCCTTGAGGACGAACACCCGCTTGTTGTCGATGACCTTGCGGATCTCCGCGTCCGGATCCAGCAAGTTGCCGAAAACCCGCGCGCCGGTCGGGCAGGCTTCAAGGCAGGCCGGCATTTTGCCTTCCCGCGTGCGGTGAAGGCAGAAGGTGCATTTTTCCATCACGCCCTGCGGACGGATGCGGTTGCTGAGGTACGATTGCTTCGGGTTGATCTCTTCCTTGGGAATCACCGGCCTGGTCCAGTTGAAACGGCGAGCGTGGTAGGGACACGCGGCCTCGCAGTAGCGACATCCGATGCACCAGTTATAATCGACGACCACGATGCCGTCGTCCTCCTTCCATGTCGCTTCCACCGGGCAGACATCGACGCAGGGCGGGTTGTCGCACTGCTGGCATTGCACCGGCATGTAGAACTTGTCCGGGTGCGGCACGGGATGGTCGTAATGGGCGTTGCCGTGCTCCATGTCCATCGAGCCTTTCTGCATTTCCAGCACGCGGATGTAGCTGTTACTCGTCGAGCGGTCGTGATTGTTTTCGTGGTGGCAGGCCTCGGCACAGCGCCGGCAACCGATGCAAACGCTGAGATTGAGCGCGTAACCGAATTTCACGCCCTTCTGCGGCCGGTGGTCGCTGATGGTGACGTCCGCGCCGTAGTTCTTTTTTGCATCCTCTTCGAGATGTTTCATCACGGCGGCGAGCTGCTCCTTGTCGAGCTCGCGGTAATGCTGTTGAATGAACTCATCGACAGATAGATTTTCGCGGCTCCAGTTGACGATCGGCGAGATGGCCTTGGCGAAAGCGGCCGCGCCGAGGGTGACGCCCGCGGCTTTGAGCAGGTTGCGCCGGGTGGCGTCGGCCTTGCCGCCGGGATCCGAGTGACATCCGCAGCCACTGCCGCAGCCTCCGCTTGTAGGTTGGTTTTCCATGGAAATCTAAGTTGAGGATCAGTGGGATTTCATTCCGCCTGCCGATGGAATCGCCTCGCCGATGACTGGTTTGGGCGGAAACACCGGCATGACGAGTGGATACTTGGGATGGTGCGGATCGTGGCAGTCCGTGCAATGGTTCCGCTCGCGTGGTCCTTGTTTCAGGTCCCAGTGGCCGGTCATGCCGCCGTGGCTTCCATTCTGATAGTCGCGGTATTGGGGACCGTGGCACTGGGCGCAGAGCCGCATGCTTTCGGAGAAATCCAGCGAACGCCCGTCGGCGCGTTTCAAGGTGTTGCAATCCTCATGATTGTGGCAACTCAGGCACGTTAGATCCCCGTGCCGCGTCTGCAACCCTTGGTGGAATTCCTTCAACGCCGCACCGCTGTTGGACTTGAAATTCGGATCGCGGGTGTCATGGCACGTGGCGCACGCGACCATCACCGCTTGGCCGTGCGTGTCCTTTTTACCCGAGTCCACCAGCGCCGTTCCCCTCGGTTTCCGGATCACCACCGGATGGGTGAAATCACCAGGCTTCTTGTCCGAAAACGCGCGCCCCGGTCGGTCCCGGTGCCGCTGCATCCACGGGATCGCCAGAGCGCCCAGGAAAAAAATGGCGATTGCGGCGATCACTCCGAAAAACATCCATCTTCCAACTCGGGTTCCTGAGGTCATGGTCTTCTCGTTTTGCGGCTGAACCGGCGCTCCGCCGTTTCCGTGAACGAGGATTAAAAAACAACAGCCGCCAATTCAAGAAAAAACATTCCGTTTTTACTTGAAACTGACATCCGAGTTGGCAGAACAGACCGCGGAAGGAACGCCTGCCATGCCTATGAACGGACTTCTACTCACTCTATCAAACAATGCCGGGTTGGCGGATGCGGCGCGATCGCGGATCGCCCTTCGCCCGGAGGTCACGTTAGGCGACGCGAGCGGGCGCTGGCAGCCTCTCGCTGTCGATACGCCCGACGTGAAGGCGTCGCATGATTTCCACGAATGGCTCGAAGCGCTTCCCGGCGTCGAGCAGGTCGATGTGATTTACGTCGGCTTTGACGAACCCTCTCCCACCGAAACCGCGCCATGAATCTCATCGAACGCCGCACCTTCCTCAAAACCTCCGCCCTCGCCGCCGCCAGCGCCGCCGCGCTCGCCCGGGCCCAGTCCCCCGCCCTGCCGACAGCACCCACGGATGGCATCAAGTGGGACAAGGCCCCCTGCCGGTTTTGCGGCACCGGATGTCATGTGAAGGTCGGCGTGAAAGACGGGAAAGTCGTCGCCATCGCCGGCCACCCGGACGCGGCGGTGAACAAGGGCCTGCTTTGCGTGAAGGGCTATCACGTCGGCGGCATTCTCTACGGCAAGGACCGTCTCACCGATCCGATGCTCCGCCGCAACGGAGTGATGGAAAAAATTTCCTGGGAGGAAGCCATCGATATCGCCGCCCGCCGCATCATGAAAAACCCGGCGGGTTTCGGGTTCTACACCTCCGGTCAATCGACGATTCCCGAGGGCTACGCCGCCACCAAGTTCATGAAGGGCGGGCTCTCCAACAACCACACCGAGCCCAACGCCCGCCTGTGCATGGCCTCCGCAGTGACAGGCTATATCTCAACCTACGGGGTCGACGAACCCGCCGGCTGTTATGACGACCTCGACGCCTGCAACGTCCTGCTCATGTGGGGAAACAACATGGCGGAAATGCACCCGGTGCTATTTTCCCGCATCCTCGACCGCCGGGAACGCGGCCAGAAAGTCACCATCATCGATCTCGGCACCCGCCGCACCCGCACTTCGGAATTCGCCGATCATTACTTGGAATTCCGCCCGCAGACCGACCTCGCCATCGCCAATTGCATCGCCCAACAGCTCATCGAGCGCGGCGCATGGGACAAGAAGTTCGTCGGAAACCACTGCGCCTTCCGTGCCGATGCGGACGTCGCGAGACCCGACCTCCTCGGCGTGGCGATCAGCTTCGATGAGTTCAAGAAACGCGTCGCCGAATACACGCCCGAACACGTCAGCGAACTCTCCGGGCTTTCCGTGGAGCAGTTGAAAATGCTAGGCGACCTGTTCGCCGACCCCGACATCCGCATCACCTCCACCTGGTGCATGGGCATGAACCAGCACACCCGCGGCACGGCGATCAACCGCCTGGTCCACGGCATCCACCTGCTCAGCGGGCACTTCGGCAAACCCGGCGACGCGCCCACATCCCTAACAGGTCAGCCCTCCGCCTGCGGCACCGCCCGGGAAGTGGGCACCCTCTGCCACACGCTCCCCGGCGGCCGCCTCGTCGCCAAGCTGCCTCACCGCGAGCAGTGTGAGAAACACTGGAACCTTCCCGCCGGCCGAATCAAGGAAACACCCGGCTACCACACGGTGTTGTTGTTCGAGAAATTCTGCACGCCCAAGGGCAAGGGTGGCGACATCGACACCATCATGGTCCAAGTGACCAACCCGGGCCAGACACTGCCCAACCTCAAGAAACTCTACACCGCGAAAAACGGCCTCGAAGACAAGTTTCTCATCGTTTCCGATGTCTATCCGACCGCCTCCACCGAGATCGCCGACCTCGTCCTGCCTGCCGCAATGTGGGTCGAGAAAAACGGCGCGTATGGCAACTCCGAGCGCCGCACCCAGCAATGGTTCAAGATGGTCCAGCCACCCGGCCAGGCGCGTGAGGATGTCTGGATGACTATCGCCATCGCCCGCCGCATTTTCGAGCTCGGCCATCCCGGCATGAAGAACAAGGACGGGAAATTCATCTTCACCTTCAAGGATGACGCCGGAAATGAAGTCCCCGCCTGGGATTACGCGCATTTTCACGACATCAATGTGGACCGCGCACTCTACGAGGACTACCGCCCGCTCACCCACATCAAACACAAACACGTCGCACCTTACGACGAGCTCGTCAAAGCAACGGGAATGCGCTGGCCGGTCGTCGAGCAAGCGGACGGTTCCTACAAGGAAACGCGCTATCGCTTTGTCGAAGGCGAGGATCCCTTCGTCGAAAAGGGCAAGGGCATCGATTTCTATCACTCCACCACCGAGGACGGCCGCGCCCAAATCTGGTTCTGCCCCTTCGAGCGCCACCCGGAAGAGCCGGACACCGAATATCCGTTCTGGCTTTGCACCGGACGCGTCGTCGAGCACTGGCACAGCGGCTCCATGACCATGCGCGTGCCCCAGCTCCGCGGGGCCATGCCGAACGCCTACTGCGAAGTCCACCCGGACGACGCCGCGGCGGCGGGTATCGGCAACGGCGACGAGATTATCGTCTCCACCCGGCGGGGAGAAATCAACCTAACTGCCTGGCTCAACGGCCGCGGGCGGCCACCGAAGGGCGCCCTGTTCGTGCCCTTCTTCGATGAAAAGCGCCTGATCAACAACATCACGCTCGATGCCGTCTGCCCGATTTCCAAGGAGCCGGACTACAAGAAGTGCGCCGCCCGGATTCGTAAAGCCTAAGCAGCCATGGACAGCCACGATATCGAAAGCTACTTCCGCCAGCACCGCAAGACGCTCGCGGTGGTCTTCCTGGTGGTTTGCATGTTAGCCATCTCCGGTTTTTTCATGGGAATGCGCCAAACCGAGCGCCAGGTGACGCGCAACCAGCTTCCGGTTGCTGGGAAACACGAGGTTTCCGAACAGACGCAGGAAGTCCCGGTTGCGCCCAACTATAAGGAAATCGGGAAAGCCGCTTGGCTCGCCAACCGCGACTGGAAATTCACCCTCGCCGACCTGCCACGTGCTGTCGCCCCGTTAGCCGGTCAAGCCGACGCCACTCCCGCGGAAACCGCCGCCGCCATCGAACGCCGGAAATCCCTCCGCGCCTATGACGGAGCGCCGCCCGTGATTCCCCATGCCATCGACACGCTCAAGGCATCCGCCTGCACCTCCTGCCACGGCGAAGACACCAACCTCGTCATCGGGGGCAAGCGTCCCTCGGAAATCAGTCACCCGTGGATCACCAACTGCACCTCCTGCCACGTCCCGGCAGACGGCCTGCGCCAAGTAACAGCCCTCGCGAAAGATCGGTTAGTCATCGAAAATTCCTTCCTCGGAAAAACCTCCGCCGGTCACGGCCCGCGTGCTTACGGCACCGCGCCGCCGACCATGCCGCACGCGGTCTGGATGCGCCAAAACTGCATGGCCTGCCACGGGCCGGGGCGCGAACAGGCCATCCGCACCTCCCACCCGGAGCGCCAGAACTGCCTCCAGTGCCACGCGCCCAATGCCGCGTTCGACAACCGGGAAACCTACCTGACGAATCCCAAACCGCCCTTGGATTCGTCGATTCTCAAAAAACAATGAGTTCCATCAGTCGTCGCGATCTCTTCCGTTCCATGTTCGGTCGCCGGACGGAACCGGCAGCTCCAAGCGTCCAGGAAACGCCCGTCATTGCCGAATCGCCGCCACTCGCGCTCATCCTCGACCGCTTCTGCCTCGCCTACCAAGGCTCATTCTGTTCGGTCTGCTCCGAGCGCTGCCCGGCCGATGGAGCCATCACCGTCGAACAAGGAAAGCCCCGCGTGAATCCGGATTTTTGCACCGGCTGCAAGATTTGCCACGACGTCTGCCCGGCGCCGAAAAACGCTGTTTTCCTCGTATCCCGCAAACCCCGCCAAGGCATGGTCGTGCGCCCGGCCGACCCCACTCTGACATGAGCCACCCCGTACCTCTACCCGATCTCCACCAGGCCGAACTCGACGAGGCCACAGTCCGACAGCTTTTCGAAGACGTTCGTGACCACACCGAGCTCATGGAAGTCATCCCGAAGCACGCGGCTTCCGCCTACGTTCCGGAAATCGCCGCCATCACCCTCGCAGAAGGGCTGGAGCAATTGTTAGCCGGCGGCGTCCGAGCGCTTCAGCTCCGCTACCGGCACGACGGCACAGTCTGGTGGGACACGCTGATGCCCACGCCGCACGGCACTTTCCGCATTGTCCGTATCCAACACGATTTCCCGGCATGAGTCCACACGGACAGCAAGTCACCCCAACCAAAATACGATCCATGAAAACAAACGCTGCAATACTCCTGTTGGCATCATCCCCCGTGCTCTGCGCGGGAACTCCCGAAGTGACTCCTCCGCCCGCGCCTGCCGAGCAATGGATCACGCCGACCATCGACATCCGCGCCCGTTATGAGTTCGGTGATACGGATGGCCTTGATCAATCCCACGCGTTCACGTTCCGCGAGCGCCTCGGGCTGAAAACCAAGGCATGGAACGGCTTCAGCGCCTTCGTCGAAGGGGAATTCAGCCAAGCGGCTGTCGATGACTACAATGCCAATGCTGGTCCGGAAGCCAATCCCTATGACCCAGCGAATACGGTGATATCCGATCCCGAGACCAACGAGCTCAACCAAGGTTTTCTTCAATATGAAGGCTTTGACACCGTCGCGAAAGCCGGTCGTCAACGAATCATTTATGACAACGCCGCTTTCATCGGCAACGTCG
The DNA here is from genome assembly GCF_058122085.1 of Luteolibacter sp. NCBI lineage: Bacteria > Pseudomonadati > Verrucomicrobiota > Verrucomicrobiia > Verrucomicrobiales > Verrucomicrobiaceae > Luteolibacter > Luteolibacter sp. Next base: position 14,151 of record NZ_JBIKBQ010000008.1, read on the forward strand.
GATGGAGACAAAACGAGCAGACCTACGATGCAATCTCACTTTCCAACAAGTCAATCGACGGACTGACCCTCAACTATGCCTATCTGAACCAGCTGAACCGGATTTACGGCTCCGAAGCGGACGCGCCGCTGGCTCCGGGATTCACGAACGTCGAGGATATCGGGACCAGCAGCCACCTTTTCAACGCTTCCTACACCGGGATCGAAGGAATCACCCTCGGCGCTTACGCGTATGTGATGAACTTCGAGGATGTCGGCGCATGGGACAACAACACCTTCGGACTCACCGCCAAGGGCAAGCTGAGCGACATCGCCCTCTACGGCGAACTCGCCTGGCAGGACAAGGCCGGGGTTGCCGGCGAGGATGACGCGCTCTACGCCCATGCCACCGCGACGAAAGCCTTCGGCCCGCAGGCTTTGACCCTCGGTCTGGAGCATCTCGACGCCGGGTTCAAGACCCCGCTCGCCACGGTCCACGCCTTCAACGGCTTCGCCGACGTCACCGACGCCGCCCGGATCTCCGGAGCACATAACGGTCTGACGGATCTCTACCTCTCGCACACGATGCCGATCTTCTGCGGCATCAAGTGGATGAACGTCCTGCACGCTCTCGGAGACAATGAGATTTCGGCCGGCTACGGCTGGGAGTATGACTCCGTGCTGACCAAGAAGTTCGACGACAACTTCACCGCCATCGCCAAGGTCGCGTTCTTCGAGTCCGAGGGAGACGACTACACGGCTAACGCAACGAATGACAGCCTTCCGACCACCGCACGTTTCTCGGTTGAGTTGAATTACACCTTCTGATTGTTGGCAGTCGGTTGCTGCGCGGAGGGGGCGTTTCGATCAAACGAAACGCCCTTTTCTTATTCCGTGAGACTGGCCGGCATCGCGGCGAAGGCCATTTCGCAAAGGCCGATGAACGCCTCTTCGACCAGGCTCGGCTCCCGTTTGGGCGAGTGAAACACGCCCCACTCGCGCTCGATCCCGGGCTCGTCGATGCTGACGACTTTCAAGCTCCCGTCCGCGATCTCGCGCGCCGCCACCCAGGGCGCGACGATTCCCACGCCGATGCCGAGCTTCGCCATTTCCTTGATGGCCTGCATGTCACCCAGCACCAGAGGCTTTTTGCCCCGGCCGCCTTTTTGCTCCAGCCATTCCTCGATCAATCGGTGGGTCTCGGTCGCTTTGGCGTAAATGATGAACTGGTGATCGTTGATCGTGGAAGTGACCGACGAGCTGTCGAGCGCCCACGGATGAAAGGACGAGACCACCAAGGCCAGCCGGTCTTTGAACATCGGCCGATAGCCATCGTCCCCTTTTCCACGAGGCTTCAGACCGACGACCAGGTCGAGATCCGCACCGGCCAGTCGATCTAGCAAAAGTGTCGTGTCACCGGCCTCAATGACCGGCTCGCACCTTGGGAAACACTCGCGGAACTCGCGCAGGACCGATGGGATTAGAAAGTGACAAAGGCTGTGAGGCGCCCCGATCCGGATTCGCGTCTGCCCCCAGCGGCGAAGGCCGTCGAGATCCCGGCTGGCTTGCTCCAACTCGAAAATCACCCGTTTGCAGCGCCTGAGCAGCAACTCGCCCTCGGCAGTGACCGCCACCCGCTTTCCCGTGCGGTCCAGCAAGCGGCAGGACAATTGCTCTTCGAGCGTGCGCAGCGAGTGACTAACGGCCGACTGCGTCACGAAAATCCGGCGCGCGGCGAGCGTGAAACTGCCCTCCTCCACCACGGCCACAAAGGCTCTCAGTTGTCGTAAATCCGGAACCCAGTCCATAGATGAATGCCTTTCATTGAAAGACAGGGGGAAATTAGCAGCGCTTGTGCCAAATTCTTATCTTTGGCATTCCACGCGCTTAGGGAGCGGCGTGAAGCATCATGACCCACCGCAAATGCCGGGTGTCCCACTTCGTCTGGGATACGTTCCCCTGAGCGACTGTGCCCCGATCGCAGTCGCCATGGAAACGGGGATTTTCGCGCGTTACGGGTTGAATGTGATGCTGTCCCGTGAGCTCGGCTGGACGAGTGTCCGCGACAAGATGTTCTACGGAGATCTGGAAGCCGCCCAGTCGATTGCCGGGATCGCCTTCGCCCTCGGGATGGGCTTCAGCGAGTTGCGCGGCGAAGTCGCAGTGCCCTTGATTCTCAACCTGCACGGCAATGCCATCACTCTATCAAAAGATTTCGCGCCATCTGAAATCGGCAAGGGCGAGGGCCTGCCATCCTTCCTCGCCCACCATTGGAAGAAGGACCGGCCTTTCACCCTGGCCGCCACCCATCGCTTTTCCTCCCATCACATCCTCCTTCATCAGTGGCTGAAACGCCACGGACTATCAGCCCCGGCGGACGTGGAAATCATCTTTCTGCCCCCCCCACTCATGCCGCGCCACCTCAAGGCCGGCCACATCGACGGCTACTGCGTCGGCGAACCGTGGAATTCCGAGTCGGTGCTGGCAGGAACCGGATGGTGTCCTGTCACTTCCTCGGATCTTTCCCACGGTCACCCCGAGAAGGTTCTGCTGGTCTCCGGAAAATTCCTGCACGAGCGCAAGGACGAGTCGATCGCGCTGGTCGCCGCGCTGTTGGACGCCTGCCGGCTGTGCCAGGACCCCGCCTTCCGCAATGAGATGATCTCGATCCTCGCGCTCAAGGACTACACCGGTGCTGCGGAGGACGTGCTGCGGAACAGCCTCGGCAACCAGTTCAATACCGGAGCCGGCACCACCAGTGCCTCAGCCTTTCACATCTTCCACGGGGACTCGGTGAACCGGCCAACCGTGGAAAAGGCCTCGTGGGTGCTCGCCGGGCTCCGTAACATCGGCATCCTGCCGGATGTCACCTGCGGCTCGCTGTCCCGCATCTATCGGGAGGATCTGTTCCACACCGCCACGCAATGTTCCCAGGGGGCGTGAACGTCCTTCATTCCCGTCTCCACATCCTCATCTGCATGTCCATCGCCTCACCCCTGGTTACTGGCGGCGCACCGAAGAAGCCGATGGTCGCTAACATGCAGGCCGGGAAAATCATGTGCGGTCGCGATTTCAAAGCGCGAGCTTCCAGATCACCCCTAGCAGCGCGCACCCCGCCAGCACCGGGATCACGCCGATTTTGAATCGCTCCATCGCAAGCCAAGCCACGGTCGCCACGACCGCAACGAAGTAATCGTAGCTGCCCTCCACCGGCCTCAGCGCGTGCCAGGCGAACCAGATCGCGAGATTGAGAATCACCCCGACGACCGCCGCGGTGATCGCGGTTAGTGTGGAAGCCAGGGCCGGACGCTCGTGCAAACCCTGGACATACGGCGCTCCCAGAAAAACGAAAAGGAAGCACGGCAGAAAGGTCACCCAAGTCGTGATCAGCGCCCCGAGCGTCGCGGCGGCGAGTGGCGGCAAGTCGCCGGGATGTTGCCACGCCGCCACGAACCCCACGAACTGGAGCACCATGATCAGCGGTCCCGGCGTGGTTTCCGCCAGGCCCAGCCCCGCCATCATTTGCCGCTGGCCAAGCCAACCGTAATGCCCCACCGCCATCTGCGAGACATACGGCAGCACCGCGTAGGCACCGCCGAAGGTGACCAGCGCCGCCTTGCTGAAAAACAGCCCTTCCTGAAAGTGAATCCCCTGCCACCCCAGCAACATCCCCGCGCCGATGACCGGAATCCACCACAGCGTCAGGCAAATCACCGAGATCAAAACCGTCCGCCCCAGACTCGCCCTCGCGGCTGGAGGCAGCACCACGCAGGGCGTTTCCTCCGTCCCCGACTTCCCGTGCCCTTTGCCCGCAGGAAATTGCTTTGGAAAAAACCTGCCGCCCAGACAGCCGATCAGCGCGGCCGATAGAATGATCAGCACGAAGGAGATCTTGAAAACAAAGATCGCGACGAAAGCCAGCAATGCCAGCGCCCACAGGCTCCGCGTTTTCAACGCCTTCGAGCCGATCCGTTTCACGGCCGCCGCGACGATGGCGATCACCGCCGGGATCAACCCGTAGAAAATCCCGCCGATCCAGACGACGTCTCCGCCCGCCATGTAGAGCCAGCTCAGGCCTAGCAGGATGAAGACCGAAGGCAGCACGAACAGCGCTCCCGCCGCGACTCCGCCGCGCGCGCCGTGCAGCCGCCAGCCGAGATAAGTCGCCAGTTGTTGCGCTTCGGGTCCCGGCAGCAGCATGCAGAAATTCAGCGCGTGCAGGAAATGCTCCTCCGACAACCAGCGCCGCCGCTCGACGATCTCCCGGTGCATGATCGCGATCTGCCCCGCCGGTCCGCCGAAGCTGATCCAGCCGAGTTTCCACCAGAAACGGAGCGCCTCGCCAAAAACCGGCGAGGGCGGAGGAACTCTTGTGGATGATGCGTCATGACTCATTGCCAAGCCCAAGGCTCTTCAAAATCCTCCCGGAGCAACAGCGCTATCTTCCCCCATTTCGGATTCCGCTCGGATCATTCAAAACCCCCAAGTCAATCCTCCGGACAATCGCCCCTTGACCGGAACGGCTCGGCCCTCTACCTACCCCGCCGTATGGGATTTGACACACTTGGGCTCTCCGCAGCCGTTCTGGAAGCCATTGAGGAGTCCGGTTACACCACGCCTACGCCGATCCAGGCGCAGGCCATTCCGCTCATCCTCGAAGGAAAGGACCTCATCGGGGCCTCCCAGACAGGCACGGGGAAAACCGCCGCCTTCGCGCTTCCCACCCTTTCGAAAATCGAGAAACTCGGCAAACCGCAGATTCTCGTCCTCGAGCCGACCCGCGAGCTGGCCCACCAGGTCGCCGAGCAATTCGAGAAATACGGCAAGCACACCGGTCTGAAAGTCGCGCTCCTCTACGGCGGCGTCGGCCTCGGCACCCAGTGCGAGCAACTCGCCGCCGGTGCCGACATCGTCGTCGCCACGCCCGGCCGCCTCGTTGACCACTTCTACCGCACCTCCATGCGCTTCGGCGAAATCAAGGTGCTCATCCTCGACGAAGTGGACCGCATGCTCGACATGGGATTCCTCCCGCAGGTCCGGAAAATCGTCAATCTCTGCCCGTGGGAAGGCCGCCAGACCTTGTTTTTCTCCGCCACCATGCCGCCGGCGATCCAGACCTTCGCCCAATGGTGCCTCACCGATCCGATCAGCATCGAGATCGCCCGCACCTCCATCCCCACCAGCGTCACCCACGCGTTCTATCCGGTCGCCATGGACCAGCGCGACGAGCTGCTCTTGGAACTCCTGAAACAAACCGACTACCACTCGGTGATGATTTTCACCCGCACCCGCAAGGAAGCGGACCAGCTCACATCGCTGATCAAATCCACCGGCCAGACGAAAGTCGCCGCCATGCACTCCGACATCAACCAAGTCGACCGCATGAAGGCGCTCGCTGGATTCAAGGCCGGTGACTACGAAATCCTCGTCGCCACCGACGTCGCCGCCCGCGGCATCGACATCTCCGGCGTTTCCCACGTCATCAACTACCGCGTCCCGGAAAACGCCGAGGACTACGTCCACCGCATCGGCCGCACCGGCCGCGCCGAGGCCGAGGGCGACGCCTTCACCATCCTTACCGCCGATGAGCTCGACTACGCGAAATCCGTGGAAATCTTCATCGATCAGCCGATCCCGCGCCGGAAACTGGAGGATTTCGACTACATATACACCGCGCTGCTCGACGACTCACCGATCAAATCGGTGCGCCGCAAGAAGGTCGGCGGAAAAAAGCGCCGTTGACCGATGCCTTGCGCTACAACAATGTAGCCACATGAGAATTGCCGCTGTCCGCGATCTTCGCAACCACTGCTCCAGCCTCCTGAGCTGGGTCAGTGCCGGTGAGGAAGTCGTCATCACCCAACGCGCCAAACCTGTTGCGAGGCTTGTTCCGGAAAAGCCGGAGGTGCACGAGCAAGTGAATTGGGCGGACAGTCCTGCGGTGACCCGTGACCGCACGGGTGAGAGAATGCTCACCGCACAGGAATCTTTGGATCTCATCCATGACGCAGCAAGCAAGTGGTGATCTGCACCGATACCAGTTTCCTGTTCTCACTGTATGGGAATGATTCCAAAACACCCGATTCGGTGAAATGGAGCGCAAGCAACAACGTTGCCATCTTGATTACCGCATTGACGCATTTCGAATTGATCAATGTCCTTCGTTTTGCTGAATGTCGGCGTTTCATTGGAATAGGTGATTCGGACCGATTCGCCGCCGATTTCCACACCGATCTCAAGGGAGGAAGATTGATAGAAAGATTCTGTGATCTCGCGGATATCCTGGCGGAAGCTTCCCGCCTTTCCCTAGCCCATACCCTCACCGGCGGCCATCGCGGTTTCGACATCCTTCACGTGGCCGCAGCGAAAGTGATCGGTGCCACCCGTTTCCTAACTTTCGACGCGACCCAGAAAAAGCTAGCCGACAAAGAAGGCCTCATTGTCCCCCTCTGATGCGTGTCCTCTCCATCGATCCCGCCGTGCGCAACACCGGTTACGCCGTGCTTGAAGGCGATCCGCGCAAGCCCACCGTGCTCGCCTTCGATGTGATTTCCATCCCGAAGACTGTCACGCAATCCGCCGCGCTCTCCGCCATCCGGACGCATCTGGTCAACGTCATCCAGAAATTCCAACCGGATGAAGTCGCCGTCGAGGGCATCATTTACGTCCAGTCCCACCAGACCGCCATTTCCATGGGCGCCGCACGCGCCGCCGCGCTCATTGCCGCGGCCGATCACGGATTGCGGGTTTTCGAATACTCGCCGAAGAAGGTGAAGATGGCCGTCGTCGGCAATGGCAACGCCGACAAAAAACAAGTCGCCTTCATGGTCCGCGCCCTCCTCGGACTCGCCGAAACACCGCCGTCCGACGCCGCCGACGCTCTCGCCATCGGCATGGCCCACCTCCAGGCGTCCGATCCGCTCAAAGCCAAACTCCTCGAACGCCGCCTCGTCTAACCGTAGCGGCGATCACCGGTCGCCGCATCAAACATTCATGCTGGAAATCCTCCACCTCCCCGCCCCCATCGACTACGAAGCCGGCCTTCGCCTTCAGGACCAACACGTCGCCGCCATCCTCGACGGCACCGGCGGCGACACCATCCTCCTTCTCGAACACCACCCGGTTTACACCATCGGCCGACTGCGCGACCAATCCTCCCTCCGCGATCCCGCCTCGCTCCCCTACCGCGTCCACGAAATCAACCGCGGCGGCCAGGCCACCTATCACGGTCCCGGCCAACTCGTCGGCTACCCGATTCTTGATCTCACCCCGCGCGGCAAGGACCTCCACGAACACCTGCGGAAACTCGAAGACTCCCTCATCCGCGCCTGCCGGAAATTCGGCGTGCAAGCCGGCCGCCGCGAAGGCCTCACCGGCGTCTGGGTGGAAAACCGCAAACTCGCCTCCATCGGCGTCGGCGTTAGGAAATGGATCTCCATGCACGGCTTCGCCATCAACATCACCCGGGAAAGCCTGCCGCCCTTCTTCGCCATCACGCCGTGCGGCATCGACGGAGTTTCCATGAGCTGTCTGGAAACCGAAGCCGGCCGGAAAATCAGCGTCGCCGAGGCTGCGAAGGTGATTGCTGAAGAACTGCGCGAGCTGTAAGGAGGGTTGGCGTGTCGTCAACCCGTGTGGACCGAAGGTCCACACTCCTTACCGCCCGCCCTTCTTCACCCACGAATCCTTGAGCGCAACGGTGCGGTTGAAGACGGGTTTCACACCGGGCTGGTGGTCGATGGCGTCGGAGATGAAGTAGCCGGTGCGGTCGAACTGACAGGAGAACCCGGCGGCCTCGGTGGCGAGCGCGGGCTCGATTTTCGCGGTGAGAGTCTTCAGCGAATCCGGATTGATCACGGTGAGGAAGCCGCCTTCCGCGCTATCAGGATCTTCCTCGGTGAAGAGCCTGTCATAAATGCGAACCTCGGCATCGACACAGGTGGCGGCATCGACCCAGTGGATCGCCGCCTTGCAGACAACGCCTTCCGGCGAGTCCGCGCCGATGGTGCCGGGGAGGATTTCCGCGCGGATGAGGGTGATGCTTCCGGCAGCGTCCTTTTCGAATCCGGTGCAGCGGATGATGTGGCCGCCCTTGAGACGGACATAACGATCCGGGCCGAGGCGGAAGAACTTCTTCTCGGGCACTTCCATGAAATCCTCACGCTCAATCCAGACTTCGTTAGAGATCGGAATGTCGCGGTTGCCCATCTCCGGATTCTGCGGGTGGTTGGGAACCTCGACGCTGGCGAGCGGTTCGGCGGACCAGTTTTCGAGAACGACCTTCACCGGATCGAGCACGGCCATGCGCCGCGGCGCGGAGTGGTTGAGGGAATCCCTGACGTCGAACTCCAACAGCGCGACATCCGTGGTGCCGCTGAACTTGGTGATACCGACGCGCTTGCAGAAATGCACCACCGCTTCCGGCGGATAGCCGCGGCGGCGGAGACCGGAAATCGTCGGCAGGCGCGGGTCGTTCCAACCGCTTACGTGACCTTCCTGCACGAGCTGGAGCAGCTTGCGCTTGCTCATCACGGTGTAGGTGAGATTGAGGCGAGCGAACTCGATTTGCCGCGGCTTGGACGGCACCGGGCAGTTCTCGATGAACCAGTCGTAAAGCGGACGGTGGTTCTCGAACTCCAGCGTGCAAAGCGAGTGGGTGATGTGTTCAAGCGCGTCTTCGAGCGGATGCGCGAAATCGTAGAGCGGATAGATGCACCACGCGTCGCCGGTGTTGTGGTGATGCGCGTGCATGATCCGGTAGAGCACGGGGTCGCGCAGGTTCATGTTCGACGAGGCGAGGTCGATCTTGGCGCGGAGTACGCAGTCGCCCTCCTTGAACTCGCCGGCCTTCATGCGGGCGAGCAGGTCGAGGCTTTCCTCCGCCGGCCGGTCGCGGAATGGCGACGGCGTGCCGGGCGTGGTGAGGTTTCCCCGGTTGGCACGCATTTCCTCGGCGGATTGTTGCTCGACGTAGGCCTTGCCCTGCTTGATGAGATGGACGGCGCAGTCGTAGAAAAACGCAAAGTAGTCGCTGGCGAAATAGAGGTCGTCGCCCCAGTCGAAGCCGAGCCATTTCACGTCCGCTTTGATGCTCTCGACGAATTCGGTTTCCTCCTTCTCGGGGTTGGTGTCGTCGAAACGCAGATGACACTTCGCCCCGACGGAGGCGTTTTCCTGGGCGATGCCAAAGTTCAGGCAGATCGACTTGGCGTGGCCGATGTGGAGGTAACCGTTCGGCTCCGGCGGAAAGCGGGTGATGACGGTGGCATGTTTGCCGGTGGCAAGGTCATCGGCGATGATCTCGCGGATGAAATCGAGCTTGGCGGGCTGGGTGGTGGAGTCGGACATCGGGAAAGGCTTTGACTCTGGAAATGAAGGGCGCGGGCGTCAAGGCTTCCGGGCTTTTGAAAGCTCACAGAGCTGGATTTCAGCCGGAAAACGAGATGACCCGCTTCGTGAGGAAGAAGCAGCGCCAACTTCGAAATCCGCCCGCCCCGGAGGGAGAGAAGCATTCCTTCCGATGTCGGAATCGCCGCCACCAAACAACTCGCCCGCGATCTTTCCGACGCCAAGGTCATCGAGGAGCCCGTCCGCGACCGGATCATTGACAAGCTCGCCGAGCTCTCCAAAAAGTAGCCTGATTCAAATGCGTCGCCCGCGCGGACGGGTTAGGATGAACAAAACGACTCCGAGAGCGGACACTGCGAAGGTAGCGCCAGTTACGAGCATCAGACTCCAATCCCGGAGATCCTTGTTCCGGATGAAGCCGAATTTGTGGAAGAGCGTGAAGATGTCGGCCTCCAGCTGTTTCCCATCGTCGGTGAGGCGCGTGACGCTGCCAGTGGCCGTGGAGACATAAACCCGGGTGCCGCGGGTATCCGCGGCATCGAATCGATAGACCGGGAGAATGCGGAAGATGCCGATGTATTCGCGATTGAAGGCTGTGAGATAGCCAGTCTTCCGGACTGCTTGACCGCCGAGAAAGTCGCTGGCAATTTCCTTGCCATAGGCTTCATCCATCGATGGGTCGCAGGCTCCGGTGACGGCGCTGACATAGCTGGGCGCTCCCGTGGAGGGAAAGATCTGGTAGTGAGGCTGCCCGGCGATCATGCGCAAGTTGATGGCGGTGGCGGCCGCGCCGCCGGGAACCCGCGCCACGGCCTCCCCCGCCGATAGGCGTATGGCTGACGGGTCGAGGAACTGATTTGAAGGACGCGCGGCAGGCGGAGGTGCCTGGCTGCGTGTCATGAGTGTGTGAATCACGCCGCTACCGGATGAAAGCAACAGAGTAAAACTGAAAATGAGACCAAGCCAACGATGGGCTTTACGAATCCAAAGTTTCATGTGTGCAAATAGTAGATAGCTTGAAAAGCGGAGGGGAAGGAGGCGGATTTAGCCGCCGCCTTCCCGAGAAAATCGAATCAACAGCTTACCATTTCCACTCGATCCCGGCGAAGACGCCACGGCCGTCGCCAGGGAGAAAATTGCGGGATTTCTGATCCGGGTCTGCGCCAGCGTTGGCGACGACGCCGGTGGTGGCCGCATAGCGCTCATCCGTGAGATTCTTGGCCTCAATGAACCACGACAGGCCGTTTTCCAACCTGCGGCCGAGCTTGAAGCCGAGCAGTGCGTAGGGATCCGCGCTGAGCGTGTTGGCATGATCGACATAAGACTTCACCGGCACCCACTCGACAGTCGGCCCGGCGTAGTAGCCCGCCTTGCTCTCCCAGATCAACTCGCCGCGGATCAGATGCGGCGGGAGTCCTGCGATGGTGTTGTCGCCGTAGGTCGAGTCGTCGTCGAACTTGAAGCGGCCGTATGTCCAAACACTACGGAGGATCAATCGGTTTTCCGCCATCTCCTCCAGCGCGCCACCGAGCAGATCGACCTCGCCGAACAACTCCACGCCACGGTGGCTCGTCCGGTCCGCGTTGGTCGTCCCGAGCGGGGTTCCGGCGCTATTGTTCAGGGAGAGAAATTCATCCTTCACCGCCGAGACGTAAGCCACCGCATCCCAGCGGAAATTCGCATGGCTGCCGCGGGTTCCTAACTCGATCGTGTTCGCAGTCTGCGCCTCGTTCGGCGTGAGCGCGCCGTTGGTCTCCGAGAAGGACGGTGGCTCGTAGCTGCCGCTGAAATTACCGAAGACCTGGAAATCATCCGTCTCCCAGCGCAAGCCGATCTTCGGCGTGACGTTTTCATACGAGCGGTCGTAACTCGCGGCGGTTCCTGATTGCTGCTCGTTCTCGCGGCGGTTGCTGGCGGCGGTGGCACCGGCAACGCCCGTGAAGCCGTTGCCCAACGCGAGCTGGTCTTCCACGAAGCCCTCGATGTTGGTCGCCGTTTGATCGGCGCTTGAAGTCAAATCGCCGCGTTCGCCGAAGCGGTTTTGAAACGTGGCCGCGTCGATGGTCCCACGGGTGAGAAACGCTCCGGCCCGAGCGCGGTTGTCACGGCCGAAGAGCCGTCCTTCGCGGGTGAAAACCGCGCCTAGCAGCGTATCGTTTGAGAGCTGGTCGATCACTCCCACGAAAGGCGTGATCGGATGATCCAGGTCTTTGTAAGTGAACGCGACGATGAACTCGATGGTGTCGTTTCCGTTTCTCACCGTGGTCTTGTCCGCGATTCGATAGAGCTCGAAGTCGCGCCGGTTGTCGTAGGCGACGGCTCCGAAAAGCGAGTCGTCCGCCTGTGAGGGGTCGTCGTTTAGCTCGGCCTTCGTCAAGCTGCCGGGAAGTTCGGACCGGGAGCGGACGGCGGTGACGAAGAGCCGGGTCTCGGCGCTGTCTGAAAGCCGCCAGCCGAAGTTGCCGAACAGGCGCTGGTTGTTCTGCTCCGCATGCTCCCGGAAGCCGCCTTGGTATTGCTCGGAAACACTGAGATACGCGTCGGCATTTCCCTCGCTGAGACCAAGCGCCACGCGAGCGCGGAGATAGTCGAACGAGCCGCCTTCCAGCCGGACCGAACCACCCGGCGCGGAGAGCCCGGTGGCGGAAATGTAGTCGATGGCGCCGCCGAGCGTGGAGGAGCCGAGAGCAAGCGCGTTGCCGCCGCGCCAGATGTTGACGTGATCCGCGGCCAGCGGATCGACCGCCTGCATGTCGAAGCCGCCATCGGCTAGATTGAGCGGCACGCCGTCCTGCATCACGCGGATGCCGCGACCGTGGAACGTGCGCTGCATCCCGGAACCGCGGATTGAAATGCGCGCCTCGTCCGAACCGAAGCGCGGCTGGGCGACCACACCGGGAGACAGCGCGAAAGTGTCCGCCATCGTGCTGGCCCGCCCGCGAAGGTAGCGCCCGGCCTCGACGACTTCCGTGCCGCCGGGAGTTTTCGCGAGTTCCTCTCGGCTCTCGGCGGCCGTCGGCACCGTCTTGGAAACCGGGTGGTGGTCGGCCTCTACGACGAGGGGCGTGAGACGGCTGGATTGCGCGCCAGCAACGCCGGCGATACTGATGAAAATGAAAATGGAATGATTGAGAGTCATAAAAAATATTTGTTGAAATCAGAAGATGATCGCGATGCGTCCATGCATCGCGCGGCCAAAGCGGCCTGGACGTCCGCGACGGCAACTGCCGTGCGACACGTCCTGAGAGTTTCCAACGAAAGATCCCGGGCACGCTTCGGAGGCCCCCATTGGGGAAACCAGCGGGTCAGTGAGTGGCTTTCGTCTGCGAATGCACGATCAGACGGTTCGCGGCGGCTGCAACGGCACGGCCAGACAAACCTCCGCAAAGGTCCCGGAATACTCCGTCACGCGGAACACGACCGCCGTGCCGCGTGGGAACGGCACCTTGACCGGTGCGGGCAAGATGACTTCCATTTTCATTTCGGATTTGAGCAGGGGCTTCTTCTCCTCTTCGCTCTTCGATTTCCGCACCACCTTGCACAAGTGGCATGGATGCTCGCCGTCGAAGGTCTTTTCAACCGCTTCCGAAATGGAGGATCTGCTGGAGAAATCCACCAGCATGTTTCCCCATGCGATCGTCTGAAGCAGCGCCAAATGCCCGCCCATCGAGATGACGAGCGCTCCTATCAGGAGGTATTGACCTATTCGTAACGACAGCTTCGACACTGAGGCGAATAGACGTCTCCACAAGAAACCGGTCAAGTGGTTTTTTAGAAATCAGGAATTCAAGTCGATCACATCCAGAACTTGCGGAGGGAGAAATCGGTCGCATGATTGCCCGCGCCAAGCTCTGTCATTACCGGAAAACCGCAATTTTCTTACCCGTCGGACTTGACCGAACTGGTGAGCGGTCCGCGGTTACTGATTGGAGTGACTCTCCAAAGACCGTCTCATTCGGCGTCCGACCTCCTTGAATATGAAACCTCCCTATTTCCCATCAGTCTATCTCGCACTTTTCACGGCATCCATTTCCGCCCAGGAAACGAATCCACCCGTGGACCCCAGCCCTCAGACACTTGCGGCCCTCGTCGTCACCGGCAAGGCGGAGAGTCTCATCGGCATCGCGCCCAGCGCCTCGAGAGGCCAAGTGAATTCCAAGGAACTCTTGGATCGGCCCTACCTTCGGCGCGGTGAGCTGCTAGAGGCGGTGCCCGGCATTGTCATCACGCAGCACTCCGGCGACGGCAAGGCGAACCAGTATTTCGTCCGCGGCTTCAACCTCGACCACGGCACGGATTTCTCCGTCTCGATGGACGGGCAACCGGTGAACTTCGTCACCCACGCGCACGGCCAAGGCTACGCGGACCTCAATCCGATCATCCCCGAACTCGTCGAAACCCTCGATTACTGGAAAGGCCCGTTCTACGGCCAACTCGGCGATCTCAGCACCGCGGGAGGGGCGAAGTTCCGCTTTTTCGACATGCTGCCGCAGGGCATGGCAAGCGTCGGCATCGGGGAAAACAATTACTTCCGCGGATTGTTAGCCGGAACCATCGATCTCGGCTCCCACTCCCCGCCGGGCGGACGTTCGAAATCCGCAGCACCCGAAGCACCGGACTCCGATCGGTCCGGCCTGACCTACGCCGTGGAATACAATTACTACGACGGACCATGGGATCGTGAAGGAAGATCCCAGCGCGTGAACGGGTTTCTCAAATACTTCAAGGAATCCGGCCAAGACAGTTTCAGCCTCACCGCCATGGGCTACGACGGGAATTGGGATTCCACCGACCAGATTCCGAAGCGGCTCAGTGACAGCGGTAAGATCGACCGGCTCGGAAATATCGACGACACCGTGGGTGGAGAATCCAGCCGCTACAGCTTGATGGGAGCGTGGGACCGCGATCTTGCTGATGGCCGCCTCCATACCGATTTCTATCTGGGAAGCTACGATCTCGATCTGTTTTCCAACTTCACTTACTTCCTTAACGATCCTATCAACGGCGACCAGTTCGAACAACAGGACCAACGCTGGTTTCTCGGCGGAGAGGTGCGGCGTGAGTGGGATTTCGGCAACGAAAACACCCTGACCGTCGGATTCCAGACGCGCCATGACATCATGAACGGCATCGGCCTTTATAACACAACCGACACCGTCCGCACCAGCTCGGTCCGCGTGGACGACGTTCATGAAAGTTCAGCCGGACTCTACGCGTCGGCGAACTATCAGGTGAACGACTGGTTCCGCGTCCAACCCGGCCTGCGAGCGGACGGCTTCTACTTCGACGTGGAAAGCGAAGATCCCGCGAACTCTGGAAATGAATCCGACGCCATCGTCAGCCCCAAGCTCAGCCTGATCTTCGGCCCATGGGCTGATACAGAATTCTACGCCAACGCAGGAATGGGGTTCCACAGCAACGACGCCCGCGGCGTGACGCTCGCCATGGACGCGGTGGATCCCCTGGTTCGCACCTACGGCTTCGAACTCGGAGCAAGAACCGAAGCGCTAGCCGACGTGGTCAGCACCTTGGCATTGTTCTATCTACACAGCGATTCGGAGCTGCTCTACGTCGGAGACGCGGGCACGTCCGAGGCCGGGCCCGCGACCGAGCGCTTCGGCGTCGAGTGGTCCACTTACTGGCGTCCCTCGGACTGGTTGACGCTTGATAACGAGATCACACTGAGTGAAGGCAGGCTTAAAGACGTGGGAGCAGATGATGAAATCCCGGGCGCAGTGCCACTCACCCTCGACACGGGAATCACCGTAGGAATGAGTGAAGGCTTCTTCGGCAGCCTGCGCTCACGATATTTCAGCCAACGGCCCCTGATCGAGGACGGCAGCGTCAACTCCCGGCAAAGCTGGCAGATAAACGCCCGCATCGGCTATCGAAAAAGCGATTGGGAAATCTCCTTGGATTGCCTGAATCTCCTCGGCCGCGATGACAACGACATCGAGTATTTCTACGCTTCCCGCCTCCCCGGCGAGCCGGTCGGCGGGGTGCAAGACATCCACCTGCATCCGGCGGAACCACGCACCTTCCGGCTGTCGCTAACCCGGCGGTTTTAAAACGGAACGCTTCTGTTTCATAGGGTCAGCCAAGCATGCGAGGATCCTGCAAACGATCGGGATGCCGGAGGAGGCCACGAGGGCTTTTCGTGGTCCGGGTGTAATTTTTGATTTCCGAATTCGCGGATGATCGTTCCGGCCTTGTCATTTCGGGATTCCGGGGCTTTTTTGCTTTGTGCAGAGTCCGATCACATCCGACAAACTCGCCGCGCTGGAGCAGCGACTGGCGGCGCTCGGGATCGCGGAGGCGGATCTGTTGGAGAAATTCGTGCGCGGCTCGGGGGCGGGCGGGCAAAAGATCAACAAGACATCGAACTGCGTTTTTCTCAAACACCTGCCGACTGGCGTCTGCATCAAGTGCCAGATGGACCGCTCGCGGGAGATGAACCGGTTCCTCGCACGGCGGGAACTTTGCGAGCAGCTTGAGGCGATCCGCGAGGGCAAGGCGGTGGCGAAGACCCAGGCGATCGAGAAAATGCGCCGGACGAACCGGCCTCGCTCGCGGAACTCGAAAAACCGCTCCGTGGCGGACAAGCGGAATTTGTCGCAGAAGAAATCGATGCGCCGTTCGCCTTCCGGCGATTGAGGTGGGCGCCCCTATCAGTCCTCGATCTTGATCGTCTTGGGGTCCCAGTTGATGGCCGGATACTCCATGTTGAGCTTCTTGAGCGTGTCGAGCATGATCCGGGCGACGCAGAGATTGCGGTACCATTTCCGGTCGGCCGGCACCACATACCACGGCGCGAACTCGGTGGAGGTCTTCTGCATCACGTCCTCGTAAGCCCTCATGAAATCATCCCAGCGCGCGCGGTCCACCAGATCGTCAGGGTTGATTTTCCAGTGCTTGACGGGATCTGCCAGCCTCGCTTCCAAGCGCTTCTTCTGCTCGTCCTTGGAAATGTGCAGGAAGATTTTCACGATCGTCGTCCCCTCTTCCGCGAGCATCCGCTCGAACTCGACGACGTGGCGCTGGCGGCGTTTCCAGACCTCGTCGGGGAAGATCTTCTTCACCCGCACGGCGATGATGTCCTCGTAGTGACTGCGGTTGAAAATCACCAGTTGCCCGCGGTGCGGGACCTTGGAATGCACCCGCCACAGGAAATCATACGACAATTCCTCCTCGCTCGGCTTCTTGAAGGAGCGGACGTGAATCCCCTGAGGGTCGATCCGTGAGAAAACGTGCTTGATGCAGCCGTCCTTGCCACCGGTATCCATCGCCTGCATCACCACCAGGATGCGGTGCTTGTTCTGCGCGTAGAGACGTTTTTGCAATTCCTGCAGCTCGTCCTGAAGCTCGTCGAACTGCCGCTGGATTTCCTCCTTGCCTACCCCCTTGAACAGGACCTTCTCGCCGCCGTCAATTTTCACCAAGTCCACCTCGGCACCGGGCTTCACCCAATATCGCTCCAACGCTCCTCTGACTGGCATGGGCGTCTTATTGCCAGCGAATCCCCCCGTGACAAGCCCTGACTCGCCGAAGATTCATCTTGTCACACATTGAGGGTTGAACCGCTGGCGATTGCGCGTTGTCCTTGTGCGATGCCGCCCGCCCGCAAATCCGCGAAAAAAGCCCTTGTCGCCGAAAATCTATTCACCGCCCTGCACATCGGCGCGAGTTCGGTCTCCATGATGGTCGCGGAACGCCAGCAAGACGGCTCGTTCATCTCGGTCGATTTCCTCGAACAACCCGCGCCGGTCGCCCGCGACATTTTCCGGGGCGGCGTCGTCAGCCCGTCCACCACCGAGCGGGTCGTGGCTATCATCAAGGGCTATCAGAAATCCCTCGCCGAACTCGGGCTCGACCCCCACGCCGTCACCCGCGCGGTGGCCACCAACATCCTCAGCGAGGCGACCAACCATGAGACCTTCATGAACCGCATCCGCATCGCCTGCGGACTGCGGATCGGCACCATCGACGACGGGGAAATGACCCGGCTCATCTATCTGAAAACCCGCCGCCGCCTGCTCAGCCTGCCCGCCATGCGCAAGGACACCACGCTGGTCCTGCACGTGGGTCCGGGCAACACCCGAGCGCTTCTGTTTCAAAACGGCCTCATCGCGCGCTACACCAGCTACCGCATGGGCACCCACCGGACGCGCGAGGCGGTGGAGGGTTCCCACGCGGAAGGTCCGGCCATGCTCCGGGTCATCCGCGAGCACGCCTACGGGAATCTCGCCCAGATCCGCTTCGACTACTCGGATGTCAGCATCGACGGCCTGGTGGTCATCGGCTACGAGCTGCAATCCGTCGCGCCCTCGCTCACCAAGTCCACCCAGGTTTGCTCGATCAAGGCCCTGCGCCAGTTCACCGCCGACGCCGCCAACATGAGCGACGTGGAGCTCGTGAAGCGTTTCCAGCTCGACTATCAAACCGCAGAGGCCCTGCTCCCCGCCCTGGAAATCAACCTCGCCATCGCCGAAACCCTCAAGCTCGGCGAGGTCCACATCCCCACCAGCGAATACGAGCAAGGGCTGCTCCACGACCTGCTCGTCTCGCAGGAACTCACCGGCACCTTCGCCGAGGAAGTCCTCCGCTCCGCCCGGATCCTGGCGGAACGCTATCAGTCCGACCCCAGCCACGGCGAACACGTAGGCAATCTCTGCACCCGCTTCTTCGAGGCGCTCCCCGATCTCCATCAGCTCACTCCGCATGACTCGCTATTGCTCCAGGTGGCCGCCATTCTCCATGAAGTTGGCACTTACGTCAGCCCGCGGGCCCACCACAAACACTCGGAATACCTGATCCTCAACTCGGAAGTCTTCGGACTCAACCGACTGGACGTCACCATCGTCGCGCTCGTCGCCCGCTATCACCGCCACTCCGGCCCACGGCTCGACCACCCGAGCTACGCCGCCCTCAGCACCGACGACCGCATCCGCGTTTGCAAGCTCGCCGCCCTGCTCCGCGTGGCCGACGCCCTCGAGCGCACCCACGTCCAGCGCGTCGCCAACCTCGAAATCCGCCGTGAGTCCGGCAAACTCCGCATCCGCCTGCCCGGCCTGGCAGACGCCGCCGTCGAGCGCCTCGCCATGGACTCCAAGGCCGACCTCTTCGAGCAAATCTTCGGCCTCGGCGTCGTCATCGACGAAGATAACTGAGGGTAAATGCTGAAACGCTGAAAACTGAAACGCTGAAATTTCCTCCCATGTCCACTCCCTACCTCAACCGCGAGCTCTCTTGGATCGAGTTCAACCAGCGCGTCCTCAACGAAGCCCTGCGCGAAGACCTGCCGCTGCTGGAGCGGGTGAAGTTCCTCGCCATCACCGCGTCCAACCTCGACGAGTTCTTCCAAGTCCGCATCGGCGGGCTCATGCTGATGCGCCGCAGCGGACGCAAGACGCCGGACGCATCCGGCCTCACGCCGGCGAGAAACCTAACCGCACTGCGCCAGCGCATTCTCAAGATGAGCGCGCAGCAATACGCCCTGCTCACCGGCACCCTCGTCCCCGCGCTTGAAAAGGCCGGCATCCGGCCGCTCCAACCGTCCGACCTTTCCGTCACCCAGGCGGCCCAGGTCGCCGCGACTTTCGAGGACTCCGTTTTCCCGCTGCTCACCCCTCTCGCCGTCGATCCGGCTGGCGCGCCGCCCGTCGTCCCCGCGCTGCAAATCATCGTCGCCTGCCGCCTGCTCGATCCTGAAACACAGACCGCCCGCCACGCGCTCATTCCCATTACGGAAATCCTCGGCCGTCGCGTGAACGTCGCCATCGAAGGCGAGGGTCATGCCTTCATCCTCATCGAGGACCTTGTCGCCACCCACGCCGGCCAGCTTTTCCCCGGCGAAGTGGTCACCTCCACCACCGCCTTCCGAGTCACCCGCAATGGAGACATCGCCGTGCAGGAGGAAGACGCCATCGACCTCGCCGGTGAAATGGAAGACGTCCTGACCGCCCGCCGCTTCGCCGACACCGTCCGCCTCGAACTCCGCTCGGACGCGCCGCGCGATCTGGTCCGCATGATCCAGCACGTCACCGCCGCCACTCCGCAGGAAGTCTATCGCGTCGATGGCCCTCCGGGGCTGGCATCGTTCATGGAGCTCGCGTTCCTGCCCGATTTCGACCACCTGCGCGACGCCGACTGGCCCGCGCAGAACTCGCCCGCCATCGCTCCCGGCGCTTCGATGTTTGAAACCATCGCCTCCAACGACGTCCTGTTGTTCCACCCCTACGAATCCTTCGAGCCCGTCCTCCGCCTCATCGAGGAAGCCGCCGAGGACCCGGACGTCATCGCCATCAAGCAAGTCCTCTACCGCACCGCGCGGAAGTCCCGGATCATCGACGCCCTCATCAAGGCCGCGGAAAACGGCAAGCACGTCACCGCGCTCGTCGAGCTCAAGGCCCGCTTCGACGAGGCCCGCAACCTCAACCGCGCCGACGAACTCCAGCGCGCCGGAGCCCAGATCGTTTACGGCGTCAAGGGCCTCAAGACCCACGCGAAAATCTGCCTGATCGTCCGCCGCGAGTCCGGCCACCTGCGCCGCTACGTCCACCTCGGCACCGGCAATTACAACGAGACCAC
Source organism: Luteolibacter sp. (assembly GCF_058122085.1). Lineage (NCBI taxonomy): Bacteria > Pseudomonadati > Verrucomicrobiota > Verrucomicrobiia > Verrucomicrobiales > Verrucomicrobiaceae > Luteolibacter > Luteolibacter sp. The sequence continues at coordinate 34,064 of NZ_JBIKBQ010000008.1, forward strand.
CTCCAAGCTCTACACCGACCTCTCCTACCTGACCTGCAAGCCGGAGTATGGAAACGACGCCTCGCTGTTCTTCAACGCCGTCACCGGCCGCTCCAAGCTCCTGCGTTTCCAGCGCCTCGTCCCCGCCCCCACCGCGATGAAGCCCGAGCTGCTCGACCTCATCGCCGGCGAGGCGGAGCGCGCCAAACAAGGCCTACCCGCCCGCATCATCGGCAAGGTGAACTCCCTGCAAGACCCGGAAATCATCAACGCCCTTTACCGCGCCTCGCAGGCCGGCGTCGAGATCCGTCTCAACGTGCGCGGCATCTGCTGCCTCAAGCCCGGCGACCCGAAATACTCGAAAAACATCGAGGTCATCTCGGTGATCGACCGCTTTCTCGAACACGCCCGCCTGTTCTATTTCCATCAGGGAGGAAACGCCGGAGTGTATATTTCCTCCGCCGACTGGATGACGCGCAACCTCGAAAAGCGCGTCGAGCTCATGCTCCCCATCGAGGAAACCGCGCTCAAGCGCCGACTCGTCCGCATCCTCGAAGCCTATTTCCAGGACAACACCCAGTCCTCCCGCCTGCTCCCCGACGGCAGCTCCCAACGCATCATCCGCGCCAAGGGCCAGAAGGCGTTCCGCGTCCAGGACCATTTCTATCAACAGGCGAAAAAGGCCGCCAAGGCCCGCGAGCACGAGCGCGCCATGACCTTCGAGCCCCACGTCCCGGCGGAATGAAGTGTCGCAGGCATTCCTGCCTGCATCTTCCAATCCCCCTGATGAAGCGGCTTGTTTGTGACTCGTTTCTCGGGCACTCTCAGGTATGCCCGCGAAGGAATCCCCCACTCCGCTCGCCCGCTGGACACGGGACGGCGGGCAGCTGGTGTTGGCGATTTCCGGCGATTGGCGGCGCGGAGGGATGGCTCCCGCGATCCAAGGCGATGCGCCCGCCGAGGCACCCGCCCGATATGTCACGGGCGAACTCGGCAAATTTGATTCCACCCTTCCAGCCTTCATTCTCGCCCATCTGCGAAGCGTGGCAAAACCCGGCGACGACGCGAAGCCGTCGCTCGACGGCCTGCCGCCCGATCTCCGCGGACTGATGGAACTCGCGCTGGCCGTCCCCGAGGAAATCGAAGCCCGCCAGATGCCTACGGACGTTTCCGAAATCAAGAAGCTGGGAACAACCTCGCTCAATGTGTGGGCTGGCATCCTGTTAATCGCCGAGTTCACCGGACAATCCGTGCTGGCGCTCGGACGCTTCGTGACGGGCCGGGCCCGCTTCCGCGCCCGCGATTTCTGGATGATCGTCCAGGAATGCGGCGCGCAGGCGCTGCCGATCGTTTCGCTCATCAGCTTCCTCGTCGGGCTGATCCTCGCTTTTGTGGGAAACGTCCAGCTGGCTAACTTCGGGGCCAGCCTTTACGTCGCGGATCTGGTAGGCATCGCGATGGTCCGCGAAATGGGTGTGATGATGACCGCCATCATCATGAGCGGCCGGACGGGTGCCGCATTCGCCGCCCACCTCGGCAGCATGAAGGCGAATCAGGAGATCGACGCCCTGAAAACCTTCGGCTTCGACCCCTTCGATTTCCTGGTGCTTCCCCGCCTCCTGGCGCTGGTCTTGATGATGCCGCTGCTCACGCTGTATGCGAATGCCGTCGGTATTTTCGGAGGCATGTTAGTCGGCGCGGCGGTGGGCATCCCGCCGGTGCTGTATTGGAATGAAACCGTCGCCACCATCGGCCTGACGATGGCCTCCCTCGGTGTTTTCAAGAGCGTGTTCTTCGGGGCGGTCATCGCCATGAGCGGCTGCCTGCAAGGCATGCACGCGGGGAACTCCTCCGCCGCGGTGGGCGAGGCGACAACCCGTGCCGTGGTCGCCTCCATCACCGCCATCATCATTCTCGACTCCGGTTTCGCCGCCATCTTCACCGTGCTCGATATCTAATCCATGACCGCTCCTCCGGAAAATCCCCCGGCCAAGGCCAAGATCACCGTGCGTGATCTGACGATGGCCTACGACTCCTTCGTGGTCATGCGGGATCTCAACTTCGAGGTCGCCGAGAAGGATATCTTCATCATCATGGGCGGCAGCGGCTGCGGCAAGAGCACGCTGCTCCGCCACCTTGTCGGCCTGCTGGAACCGACCCAAGGCAGCGTCTTCTATGGCAACGAGAATTTCACCGCGACCGGTCCCGCGGAACGGGTGAGATTCATCCGCCGCTTCGGCGTGATGTATCAATCCGGCGCGCTGTGGTCCTCCATGACGCTTGCCGAGAACATCGCCATGCCTCTCGAGGAAAACACCGAGCTCGCCCCCAAGGTCATCCGCGACCTCGTCTCCTACAAGCTTTCCCTCGTCGGCCTCTCGGGCTACGAGGACTACTATCCCGCCCAGATCAGCGGTGGCATGAACAAGCGCGCCGGCATCGCCCGCGCCATGGCGCTCGATCCCGAAATCCTCTTCCTCGACGAGCCCGGCGCCGGACTCGATCCGCTCAGCTCGCGCCGCCTCGACGACCTCATCCTCCGCCTCCGCGACAGCCTCGGCTCGACCATCGTGATCGTCACCCACGAGCTCGCCAGCATTTTTGCGGTCGCGAACAACTCGATTTTCCTCGATACTGCCACTCGCACCCAAGGTGCCATCGGAAATCCCACCGAACTCCGCGACCATTCCGAGAACCCCGCCGTGCGACTCTTCCTGCGACGCGGCGAGGAATCATCGTCATCAGCCAATTCACCGTCATGAGTAAAAAAGCCAGTCCCACCGTCATCGGCGTTTTCACCCTCATCGGCATTATCATCGCCGGGGCGACCATCGTGCTCTTCGGTGCGGGCAAGTATTTCAAAAGCAACCACGAGCTGCTGCTCTATTTCGACAAGAGTGTTTACGGCCTCCAGGTCGGCTCGGACGTACGCTTCGGCGGCGTGCGCATCGGCAGGGTGCAGTCCATCAGCGTGCTGGTGGACCGCAAGGAGAACCGCAAGATCATTCCTGTCGTCGTCGAGCTCGGCGACAAGGAACTCAGCCTCATCAGCACGGAAGAGGGCGGCGGCATCGACCTGTCATCCTTCGAGGGCGTGGAAAAAGCCGTCAGCCAGGGACTCCGCGCCGGGATGAAACAACAGAGCCTCCTGACGGGGCTTCTCTACGTCGAGTTTGACATCGTGCCCGGCGAGCCGGGCTTCGTCTATCCGTCTTCCGGCGAGCCGCTCTATCCGGTCGTTCCCACCATCGGCACTGAGTTCGATGAACTCATCGCGGGCATCGCTGACGGATTGAAAAAATTCAACGCGCTCGATTTGGACGGCGTGATGATCGATCTCCGCCAGGTCCTGGTCAAAGCCAAGGAACAGATCGCCGGATTGAACGTGAAGGAAATCAACGACAACGTCATCGCCATCACCAAGGACGTCCGCAAGATCACCAGTGACGAGAAGCTCGCCAGCGCCGTGCAAAACCTCGACGAGGCGCTCGTCCAGATCGACGTCCTCGCCACCAAGGCCAATGCCGGATTTGATCCACTGCTCGCAGACATCAACGCCATCATCGCCAAGACCGACGCCGGGCTCGCCAGGATCGACGAGGCCGCCAAGGAGATCTCGAATTTCTCCAACGCCCGCGCGCCCGTCATGCTGCGCCTGCAAAACGTGCTGCAGGAAACCGAACGCGCGTCACGCGCGCTCAAGGAGCTATCCAACGACCTGAAACGCGATCCCGACACCCTCCTCCGCGGCAAAGCCACCCCCGAATGAAAACACTCCTCCTCGCACTAACCGCTCCTCTCCTGCTCGCCGCCTGCGGCCTCGCGCCCGTCAAGGACACCTCGGTGCTCCACCTGTTGGACCCGCTGATTCCCGCACGCCGGATCACCGGCGCCAGCCCGGCCATCGCCATTTCCCGGCCCGCGCTGCCGAGCTATCTCGACCGCCAGCAACTCGTCAGCCGCAGCGGCGGTGGCCAGCTCCAGATGAACAGCTACCATCTTTGGGCCGAACCGCTCGACGCCGCCATTTCCCGCGTCACCGCCATCAACCTCGGGCGGTTGGAGAACTCGCTCAACATCCAGCCGGTCGAAAGTTTCGTCACCCTCGATTACCAGTCGCTGCTGGAAATCCGCGTCTCGCGCTTCGAGCCAGACTCGCCCGGCAACCTTGTTTTCGAATGCACATGGAAATTACAACCCGTCAGCGGACGCGTCGCGGACACCCGCCCGTTCCTTACCAACGTCCCCATTTCCCCCGCCGACACCGCGAAGGATCTATCGGGAAGGACCGCCGCCATGAACGAAGCCCTCGCCCGCCTCGCGCGGGAAATCGCCCACGCACTATGAGGATCCGCCCTACGTCTTCGCGTAAGGCGGTGGCGTTGACAGTCCGTGGCTGCGCTCTAAAATCCCGGCACCGCTCCGTCAGGTTGCGGTGTTTCCCCCTATCATGAGAATTGTAGTTCACGATTACGCAGGCCATGCGTTTCCCATCTCGCTGAGCCGCGCGCTTGCGGCGCTGGGGCATGATGTCGTACATGCGTTTGCAAGCTCCCTGCAAACCCCGCGCGGCGACCTTGCACGGAGGGATGACGACTCCCCTACCCTGGAGTTTCGGGAAATCCCGATGGACCCGGATTATCCTCGCTACAAATACTCGTTCCGCCGCCGCCGGAACATGGAGGTCCGCTACGGCAGGGAGGTCGCGAAATTCATCACCGCTTGGAAACCCGACGCCGTGCTTTCCGGCAACACGCCCACCGAGACCCAGGAACCGATCACCCGCGCCGCCATCGCCGACGGCGGACGGTTCTATTACTGGGTCCAGGATTTCTACAGCCTCGCGGTGGGCCAGTTCCTCCGCCGCAAGATCCCGGTCGCCGGGGCTTGGATCGGCGCGTGGTACCGCCATCTCGACCGCCGCCAGTTCCAGCGCAGCTCGAAAATCATCGCGATCACCGCGGACTTCATGCCGATTCTATCCAACGAGTTCGGCGTCGATCCGGCGAAAGTCGAGGTCGTGCCGAACTGGGCGCTGATCGAGGAGATCCCCGTCCTGCCGAAGGACAATCCCTGGTCGCGCCGCCACGGCCTGCACGACAAGTTCGTCTATCTCTACTCCGGCACCATCGGCATGAAGCACAACCCGGCGATGCTGCTGGAGCTGGCCCGCAAGCACTCGGACGATCCGGAGGTGCGCGTGGTCATCGTCTCGGAAGGCATCGGCGCGGAGTGGTTGCGGAAGGAAGCCGCCGCCGCGCAACTGCCTAACATCCTGATCCTGCCTTATCAACCGTTTCACGAGTTGCCGGCGGTGCTGGCAACCGGCGATGTGCTGGTAGGCATTCTCGAGGAAGAAGCCGGGGTGTTCTCGGTTCCTTCGAAGACCCTCAGCTACCTGTGCGCCGGACGCCCGCTCTTGCTGGCCATCCCGCTGGAGAACCTGGCGGCACGCATCACCTGCGACCACCACGCCGGGCTGACCGTGGCTCCGCGCGATCTCGCCGGATTCCTCGCCGCCGCCGCCACCCTCCACGCCTCGGAAACGCTGCGGGCGACGCTCGCCGCCAATGCGCGAGCGTATGCCGAGGCCACCTTCCCGATCGCCAAAACGGCAGCCGTCTTCGATCAAATCCTCGCCCGGTGAATTCCGTGATTTCCACTTCCGCAAGTCCACCCGACCCCGTATCCGTCCCCACGGCGGGGCAGGCCGTGTGGGTGGAGCGGCTGCTCTGGGTCTTCATGCTTTCCTTCGCCCTAGACTACCGGGGCGCGGCGGCGCGCGAAGGAGCGGGCGGCGCCGGCATCGACCAGTTGCTCTTTCTCGGCTCCTGCACCGCCTCGACCCTCGGAATTGCATATCTGGGATGGAAATCCCTAACTGTCCGTCCCGGAGCCTGGCTGATCGCCTTCTGGGGCTTGTTCATCGCCTTCATGCTGGCCAACTCGGTCTTGCAAGGCGTGCAACCCGGCCGCTCGATCCGGGTCATCCTGCCGCTGGCTTTCTGTCTTTTCGGAATGATCAACGCCCACATTGCCGGCTGCATGGGCATTCGTCCGTCACGAATCATCGCTCCCGTGTTCACCGCGGCGTGCATCAATATCCTGTGGCGGATCATCCACGGATTTCTCTTCAAGGAAGCCTCGCTGGAGACCGTCCGCTTCGAGGTCCAGAGCCCGGCGACCAACTGGATCGCCGCGTGGATCGCCTGCGCCATCCTGCTGCGCGGGCGCTTTCACTGGAACCTGCTGGTGGCCTGCGGCGTGCTTTTCATCGGCATCGGCATCACCGTGAGCCGCTCCTTGATCTTCCCGGTGGTCGTCGGCGGCATGGCGGCTTCGGCGTGCTTCATGGTGGGTGTGAGTTGGAAGCAATACCAATGGTCGAGCCTCGGCAGGCGGTTGCTGCCAGTCGGCGCGATTCTTACCTTGATCGCCGTGGCCATCGGGCTTGTCGCGCTTTTCCAGCCTCTGATGATCGAGCGCTGGAATGAACGGCTGTTCCACAACGCCTCCGATCGGAATCTCGGCTCGGACATCTCCTACCTCACCCGCAAGGCGGAGGCCGATGCGATCTGGAAAATCCTCTCAAACGACCCGGTGCATTTCATCCACGGCCGCGGCGTCGGCTCGTCCTACTACTGGGACAGCGCCTACATGCCGGAAATCTGGATGGTCATCCCGAAGGAGGAGGCCAGCGAGGATGACATCTGGTTCGCCGGACACTCGGTCTGGACTTACGGACTCCTGTCAGGCGGGGTCATCGCGCTGGCTAGCTATCTGATTTTATTGGGCGGCACCGCGGTATCCAGCCTGTTGGCGGCGCGCGCCAACGCCTCCGATCCCGGACCGGACCAATGGCTGGCATTCCTCCCCTTCGTGGCGACCTGCTGCCTCCTCAGCGAATCGCTCACCAGCAACCCGTTTCAGGAACGACTTGTCGGCATCCTCTTCGGCATGATGGCGGGCCTGCCGCAGGCCTTCATGGTCCGTTCGTCCTGGATTCACACCACCGCCCGGCGGTCGCTCTCATGATGCCGAAAAACGGAAAGACCGTCGCGCTGATCAATCCGCTGTGGGTCGGGCATCATCCCATGTATTTCAGCCAGTTCACCGCGTCCTTCCTGCGCGCCGGCGCGCGGGTCATCGGCCTCTGCCCCGAACCGGAAGCCGCGATGCACGACCTGCTTCAGGCCGTGGATGCCGAGACCGCCGCCACCCTCAGCCGACGCGTCCACTTCCACAAGCTTCCCACCGGCAGCCGCAGCTTCTTCAACGGTCGCTTCGAGGGCGATCCCGCCCGCACCTTTTCCCGCTGGAAAACAGCCGCCGAAACCCTCTCCCAGGCAGAAGCCGCCAGCGGACTGCGCGCCGACCTCGTCTATTTCCCCTATCTCGACAGCTACCTGCGCTTTCTCCCCATCCCGGCCATTCCCGGAGTCCTGCTCAACCGCCTGTGGAGCGGCCTCTATCTGAGAAACCACCACCACGGCGAGACCCCGTCACTGAAAAAATCCCTGCGCCTCCTCGCCAAGGGCGACGCGCTCATCCGCAGCAACCTCTGCCGCGGCATCGGCGTGCTCGACGAGCGCTTCATCCCGGCGATGGAGGAATCCGGCGTCAGGGTCACCGCCTATCCGGATGTCACGCAGGCCGGCCTGCCCGCCGAGGCGTTTCCGCTCGCCTTGGAAATCCAGCGCAAAGCCGCCGGGCGGAAGATCATTGGTATCATCGGCCTCGAGCGCCGCAAGGGCTTACTAACATTTATCCGCACCGCGAAACTCGCGCGCGAGATGGACCTCCCTTACTACTTCGTCTGCGCCGGCACCATTCACCTCCCGCAATTCACCGAAGCAGAGCAGGCGGAAATGCACGCGCTCGTCGAAGCAATCGCCGCCGGGGAAGTCCGCAACATCCACTTCGATCCCGCCGCCGGGCGCATTCCTAACGAGGCGGACTACAACTCGCTCTTCAGCGCCTTCGACATCGCCTGGGCGGCCTACGAGAACTTCGAAGGCAGCAGCGGCACGCTCGGCAAAGCCGCGGCCTTCGAGATCCCCTCCCTCGCCACCGCGGGCGAATGCGTCGGCGGCCGCGTGGAAAGCTACCGCCTCGGCCTCACCATCCCGGAAGGAAACGCGGAACAGGCACTCGCCGCCATCCCGCGTCTCGCGGCACGCACCAATCTCGATGGAAACCCGCTCTCCTCCCGCTTCGCGGACTATCGCGAGCACCACTCTCAAGATCGCCTCGACCGGATTCTGGTGGAGCTGCTGGAGTCATTGTGACGGGATTTTCACCCCACTCGCTCCAACTGCTCCGCAAGCCTGACGTAGTCCGCTTCACCGGTGAATTCCGCGCGCGGGTGGGCGGCGCAACGGCGTTTCACCACCTCCCACTCCGCCGAATCCAGCAATTCGAAAAAATCCGCCAGATTCTCCCCCAGCGGCTCGGCGAACGTCCAGCCGAGCGCGTGCTCGTCGATCCAGCGGCCGGTTTCGGTCGTCTTCGCGCCGATGACCGGCACGCCGAAACAACCGCCTTCATAGATCCGGTTCGGCAAAAGCCAGGCGGAGTTGCCGTTCGGATCGCTCATGTCGAAGGCCCAGTTGAAATCAATTTCCGCATAGAGATCCGCCAGCTCGTCCGGATAGAAATAAGAGCCGCCGAATTCGAAGTTCGGCAGATCGCCGAGCAGGTCGTCGAAGTCATCGGCAATCACACCCGCCGGATAGCCGCGCAGCACGATGCGGACTCGGTCGCCGAGGCGCAGCGCCAGCGCGTGCATGAGTTCGAGGCTCCGGCGGCAGCGCAGCGCGCCGAAGCAACCAATCACCCACGGCCGCCCCGCGGATACCGGAGCGGTGTTGTCCAGCGCGGCCGGCAGGCGGCGGCTTGGATAGACCTTGTTCTCCAACAGGAAAACCTCCCCGGCATAACCTTGCACCGGCAGGAAATACTCGCGGACGAATCCGGGCGAGGTCGTGACCAGCAGCGCCGTGCGATCCAGCACCGCGCGCTCGATGGCGCGCAGGATCTTCGAAATCACTCCGCGGCCCGTCATCGCGGGCTGGATGTCCGCCAGCTCCAGGACGAGCGGCACCCGGCGGCCCGCGAAGAAGCGGCCTAGCAGTGCCAGGACGGCGTTGTCCGTGTTGACCACGTAGATGAGCGCGCAATCCCCCAGAAGCTCCCGGTTCGCCCACAGCACGCCGGTGCATTTCACAAACGCCCACAGCCGCTGGAGGTAGCGGCGGTTGTAGGTGGTGCCGAGATGGACGTTTTTCCAAGTCGGGGGAAGGTCCGCCTTGTCGCGCTCCCGGTGGAAGGTGAAGCCGATGACTTTGCGGCCCTGGTCCTGGAGAGCGGCGATGCGTTTCCTCACCCGCGCGTCTCCGCGCTCGTGCGCGAAAAATGCGATGGGGCGCGGATCAGACGGAGGCACGGCGGTAGATTGGGAAATCACAGCAGGCTTTTCAAGGGAATCCCAAGCCGCCACTTCTCACCGGCGCATCAGCTGTTCGATTTCCTCCACTTCGATCGGGATCTTGCCCATCAGGTCGAAATTCCTGTCCTTGCCGATCACGAAGTCGTTTTCCAAGCGCACGCCCAGCGCTTCCTCGCGGATGTAAATCCCCGGCTCGATGGTGAAGACCATCCCATCCGCGAACGGCTCGTGCGGCGGGGCGACGTCGTGCACGTCGAGGCCGAGATGGTGCGAGGTGCCGTGCATGAAGTATTTCTTCACCAGCGCCTTGTCCGGCCCCTGCTCGCTGGCCTCCTTGGCGGTGAACAGCCCCAGCCCGACGAGCTCGCGCTCCATCAGCTCGATGACTTGCTTCTGATATTCCATCGGTGTGTTGCCGGGGCGGAGGATGTCATTCGCGCCGCGGAAGACCCGCAGGACCGCGTTGTAAACGTCGCGCTGGCGCTTGGTGAATTTCCCGTTCGCGGGCACCGTGCGCGTCAGGTCGGAGGCCCAGCCCGCGTATTCGGCGGCCACGTCCATCAGGATCATTTCCCCATCCTTGCAAACCTTGTCGTTCTCCACGTAGTGAAGCACACAGGCGTTTTTCCCGCTCCCGATGATCGGCGAATAGGAAAACCCCCGCGAGCCGCGGCGGACGAACTCGTGCAGCAGCTCCGCCTCGATCTCCCACTCGCCCACTCCCGGCTTGATGAATCCCAGCACCCGCCGGAACCCCGCCTCCGTGATGTCGCAGGCCCGCTGGAGCAGCTTGATTTCCTCCGCGTCCTTAGTCATCCGCAAGCGGTGGAGCAAGGGCGCGAGCCGCTCGTAACGGTGCAGCGGATAGCGCGCCTGGCAGTCCTTGATGAATCGCGCGTTGCGGGTTTCCACCACCACGCTCGCCCGCAGATGCTCGTTGGTCAGCAGGTAAATGTGCTCCACCTGCGGCACCAGGCGATGCAGGAACCCCTCAAAGGTGTGGGACCACTCGATCCGCTCGATCCCCGTCGCCGCCCGCGCCTGTTCCTTGGTGAGCTTCTCACCCTCCCAGACCGCGATCAGCTCGCTGGTCTCCTTCACGAACAAAATCTCACGCTCCTTGGAATCCGCCGCATCCGGCATCAGCACCAGCGTCGTCTCCTCCTGATCCACGCCCGTGAGATAGAACAGGTCGCTGTTCTGTTTGAAAGCCATCGTCCCGTCCGCGTTGGTCGGGTAGATGTCATTCGCCAGGACGATCACCATACTGTTCGGCTTCAGCAATCCGCGGAGGTTCCCGCGGTTGCGGACAAAAAAATCAGGAGCAATCGGTTCGTAGCGCACGCCGGGAGTTCAAGCTATCCGCCGCCGCAGGGCAATCTGGATTTTGATCAAGGAGCAGCGGAACGCGTCCGCCGCGTCCCTGCAACGCGTGGCTGCGGGCGTCTCGCCCCAGACCGTTGCCGGAGCGTCTCGCTCCGTGCCCAATCCCGGCAGGGCGTGACCGCCGCGGCGCGCCCATCACCTTCCCCCGCCGGAGGCTGCTCTTCATCTTCCCTTCGACGTTCCAGGTTGAGCGTTCGATGTTCACCCCTTCCTCTTCCCATCCAAAATCCAAAATCCACCATTCAAAATTCCTTCACCTCCCCCGTCCAATCATCCGCCAGCGCCCCCGCCTGTTTCAGCACCGGCGCAATCGCCTCCTCGCATCCCTCCTGCAAATAGCAGCGACGCCGCTACTCTAGATAAATCTGCTTAAGCCACTCCTTGATACAGGTATTTTTGAAATCCGGTGAACGCCTCACCGATGTCTTCTCCCAGATCCGCCACGGCATCGTTGATCGAGTCCCGATATCTGAGCTTGAGCAACGGAGCCAGTTTCTTTTGGTCCAATTCCTCCACGCCCACGCTGACGTAGTGGGACAGCACGAAATCGAGAAACACCTGCTGCTTGCTGTTGAAGTGGGTGCTGATCTCCACCTTGGCTTTCGCCGCCCGTTGATCGCGGCTGAGCGTCGGCAGGGCGTAGGCCACGTGGGCCAGCACGTCGAAGAGATCGCTGTTCTCGGCATCGATGATCTTCTGCATCTCCGCCAGCTGATCGTTGCCGAAGCCTTTTTCATCGAGGCCGGCAAGCAGCTTGGCGCGGGTGTCCGGCACGCTCCACAGCTCGCGGAGTTCGTCTTCGTTGGCGAAGAAATCCGGCAGCTTGCCGAAGAGCATGTCCATGAACTGCTGGGAGGACATCGGCGTGCCGTCGGGATGCCAGAAGGTGGTCATCATCATGTGCTGGATGCTGCGCTCCTTGCCGTCGGCCAGTTTCACTTTGGCTTTCTTCCGCTTCTCGCAGGTGCATTGGACCTTGCCGCAGGCCTCGCAGGATTCCTTGGGGCACTCGCACGGTTTCTTGCCGCAGGCTTCGCAAGGAGGCCGCGGCTTCACCTCGCAGGTGCAGGGACGGTTGCCGCATTTCGGGCAGTCTTCCTCTTCCAGCGGCTCGCCGTCCCATTCCGGATCGGCGAAATGAAGGTGCGCCTTCACGAAGTCGTAAACCGTGAAGTAGTCCTTGCCGTCGTAGAGCCGGGTGCCGCGGCCAATGATCTGCTTGAACTCGATCATCGAATTCACCGTGCGCATCAGCACGATGTTCCGCACGTTGCGCGCATCCACGCCGGTGGAGAGTTTCTGCGAGGTCGTCAGGATCGTGGGGATGCTCTTCTCGTTGTCCTGGAAATCCCGCAGATGCTGCTCGCCGAGCGCGCCGTCGTCCGCCGTGACCCGTTGGCAATAGTTCGGGTCCTTGCTGGTCTTCATCTGGTTGATCATGTCGCGCACGATCCGTGCGTGATCCTGGGTGGCGCAGAAAACGAGGGTCTTCTCGTTTTGGTTGATCTGGCCCATGAAGATCTCCACCCGCTTCTTCTCGCGCTCGCGGATTTGGATGTTCTTGTTGAAGTCCGCTTCCTCGTAAACCTTGCCCGCCTCGATCTCCCCCTCCACCACCGTGTCGTCCGAGGTGTAGGTGTAGTAATCGATGGTCGTGGAAATCTGCTTCACCTTGAAGGGCGTGAGGAAACCGTCATTGATGCCGTCCTTGAGCGAGTAGATATACACCGGCTCGCCGAAGTAGGCGTAGGTGTCCACGTTGTCTTTCCGCTTCGGTGTCGCCGTGAGGCCGAGCTGCACGGCAGGCGTGAAATAATCCAAAATGCCGCGCCAGTTACTCTCGTCATTCGCGCCGCCGCGGTGGCATTCATCAATGACAATGAAGTCAAAAAAGTCCTCCGGGTATTCCCCGAAGTAGGGTGACGGCTCGCCATCCTTCGGCGGACCGCTCATGAACGTCTGGAAGATGGTGAAAAACAGGCTGCCGTTCTTCGGCACCTTGCCCTTCTTGCGGATGTCGCCCGGTTCGATGCGGACCAGCGCGTCCTCGGGAAATGCCGAGAACGCGTTGAAGGCCTGGTTCGCCAGAATGTTCCGGTCCGCCAGAAACAAGATGCGCGGACGTCGCGTGGCCTCGCGGCCAAGGCTCCAGCGGCTGTGGAAAAGCTTCCACGCGATCTGGAACGCGATGAAAGTCTTGCCCGTGCCGGTGGCCAGCGTGAGCAGGATGCGCTGCCGGTCGTCCGCGATGGCTTCCATCACGCGGGTGATCGCCACGTCCTGATAGTAGCGCGGCTGGAAATAGCCGCCGCGATCTTCGAAGGGCACGGCGGCGAAACGATCCCGCCACGCGTTCACCTTGGCGAAGGTCAGCGCCCACAGCTCGTCCGGTGTCGGATAGCCGGAAACGTCGCTCTCCTTGCCCGTCTCCATGTCGATCCCGTAGATCCCCTGCCCGTTCGTGGCGTAGGTGAAACGGATGGAAAGCTTGCCTGCGTAGTTCTTCGCCTGCGCCACGCCTTCCGTGAGCGCCACGTCCCAGGCCTTCGCCTCCACCACCGCGAGTTTCGTGTTCCGGTATTCCAGCACGTAGTCCGCCGAGAGCGCCTTGCCGCGTTTCCCGTGGCCCTCGATGCGCCCGAGCGTGATCGGATGCTCGCGGCGGATGCGACTGCCTTCGATGACTCCCCAGCCAGCGGCGGTTAGCGCGGGATCGATGTGCTCGGCTCGGGTTTCGGACTCGTTCATGGGGTGGTGTGGGACTTTATTGACGTTGTTGACGGCGTTGACAATTGGGTCAACAACGTCAATGCGGTCATTCTAGCGGCTTTGTTCCTTTGCATGCCGGGTAGCCTGTGCAGCCCCAGAACTCTCCTTTTGCGGATCTGCGGCGGCGCATGGGTTGGGCGCACTGCGGGCATGGCGGGGAGGGATCGGCGGCGTTGCGTTGCTCCTCGCGGGCTTCGAGCCGGCGGGTGGTGAGGCGCTCGCTGAAGCCGCCGGTTTCCTCGAAGGCCTTGCCTTGCGCGGCAATCTGGCTTTTCAGCATGTTCAAGGCGCGGCCGATGATGAGCAGCATGGCGTTGGCGGCGACCACGGGGTCCGGCGAATCCAGCCAGCGGGCGTATTTCCGGCGTTGCGCCAGCGCGTGCTTGGCGGACTCGTGGACCATGTCGTCCTGGAACGGCGCGGGGTCGATGGAAATCGCGTTCACCGCGCGGGCTTCCTCGGAGTGGACGGACCACGGCAGCTCGCCGCTGTCGATGATGAAGACCTCGTAGTCGCCGCGCAGCTCGCTGAGGCTGGCGCGGGCCACGTCGGTGAGTTTCATCTCCGTGTCCTTGGAGGTGGACGAGCGTTCCGAGCCTTCGATGATGTTCTGGCGTCCGCTGCGGGCGGCCTGGGTCATCTGGTCGTATTGGCGGCCTTTGGGGTCGTAGAATTTTTCGGGCGTCTGGCGGTGGTCGTGCGTCAGGAAACGCCGGCAGAAACGCAGGGTTTCGAGCTGCACGATGGTGGCCAGCGTGAACGAATGCAGCTTCCGGAATCCGCCGTGTTTGTCAAAAAGCTCGGACATGGCGGGGCGGGGTTGGGTTGGGGGGCTTTGTTGCCGGGATGAGTGACCCTGTTGCCGGGATTGACCCTGTTGTCAGCGTCAGCAAGGTCATCTCTGTCATTTCTGTCAATAAGGTCACCATCTCTCTTTCTGACAAGTTCCGTTCACAACTCCCCGCTGAACGCCTGGTGCAGCAGCGACTTCTTCAACGCCTCCAGCGCCGCGAGCTTGCGGGTGTAGAGGCTGGTTAGGCGTTGGGTTTCGGCGCGGAGGCTCGACAGTTGCGCGACAACTTCGCGTTGTTTTGCCAGAGGAGGCGCAGCCAGCAAAAGATTCTTCGTGTCCGGCACGCGCATGTGCTGGACGGTCGATCCCGAAGCTTTTGCGTGTATCTGTCCCTGAAGGTCTCCTGATTGCAGGGCAAAGAGGAGAAAGTGGTTATCTAGTTTCGTGGAGTTGACGCGATACGACACGAGCCGTTGCCCCAGAAAAACCTTGTCGTCAGTGAGAAGCATTCCAACTTCGCCCATCGGAGCTTCGCGGGTCAAAATCACGTCTCCCTTCTGAGGCGTCTGGCGACGGGTCCAGACCTTGTAAGTCTCCTCAGTCACATATTTGACGGACGACACATCGACACGCCCATGACGGACATTGGTGGTTCGTATCATCTTGAACGGCGTTGGTCCATCAACCACGGGCGCAGTCTTATTCACACAGTCCATGATCGAGTCGCACCATTCTTCAATCCTCTTCTCCACCCACCCCTCACCGCGCTGGGAGAAGACGGATTGGAGGTGGCTTTCGAAGAGGGCGCGGGCGTTTTGGAGGTTCTTTTCGGCGTTGGCTTTGGCGGTGGCGATGCCCTCAAACGCTTCGTCGAGCAGGCCGACGATCCGCTGCTGTTCGGCGAGCGGGGCGAGGGGAATCGGAATCTCCCGCAGATTCCCCTGATTGAGCTTAGGCACCGTTAAGCCGGAAACAAACACGGAGAGGTCAGAATGATTCAGGAAATAGATCAGCCAGTTATCTAGGATTTCGTTGCGGTGTGGTCGGAGAACGTGCGCGTGATTATTAACCCAAATTTTGCCTCCGACGGCGAATGCAGTGTGTGCTCCAGATTCCCACTTCGCGCCGTCCTCTCCAACGAGAACAAGAGGCTCGTCAAAGATGTAACCTTCGACATGCCCCAGGACGCCAGTTGCTCCGTAATAAGGATAATCGCCTGCAACCCGGTCACACTTGGTAATTGGTTTGCGCTTGTGGTCGAGCACATCGCAAAGCTCACCAAGACTCTCTGTTCTCCACCCCTTCTTCATAACAGCGCCTTGATGGATTTCAGAACCTCCGCGCTTTCCTGATCCAGCGCGGCGATTTCCTTCATGATATCCGCCGGGCTGAGGTGATCGATCACCTCGCCGCCGTCCGGGTTTTTCACGGAGAGATCGCAGGTTTTCGGATCGATGTCCTTCACGTCCACGCTCCAGCTCTTCGGCGAGTCCGCAAACGTCTTCTGCCGTTCAATGAAGTCCGCGAGGTCGGCATCATTGAGCGGGTTGGTTTTCCCCATGTTCCGGCCGGGATCGAGCTTGTAGAACCAGACCTTGCGGGTGGGCGCGCCTTTTTCGAAAAACAGCACCACCGTCTTCACGCCCGCGCCCTGGAAGGTGCCGCCGGGGCAATCGAGCACGGTGTGGAGATTGCAGTTCTGCAACAACAGTTTCCGCAGGCTGACGGAAGCGTTGTCCGTGTTGGATAGAAAGGTGTTCTTGATGACGATGCCGGCGCGCCCCCCGGCCTTGAGCAGGCGGATGAAGTGCTGGAGGAAGAGGAAGGCGGTCTCGCCGGTGCGGATGTGGAAGTTCTGCTGCACTTCCGGCCGCTCCTTGCCGCCGAAGGGCGGATTGGCGAGCACCACGTCATACTGGTCCTTCGCCTGCACGTCGGCGAGGTTCTCGGTGAGGGTGTTGGTGTGGATGATGTTCGGCGCCTCGATGCCGTGCAGGATCATGTTCATGATCGCGATGACGTAGGCGAGGGACTTCTTTTCCTTGCCGTAAAACGTCCGGGTCTGGAGGGTGGTGAGATCCCGAGTGGTGAGTTTTTTCCCGGACTTGAGGTAATCAAAAGCCTCGCAGAGGAACCCGCCGGAGCCGACCGCGCCGTCGTAGATGGTGTCGCCGATCTTGGGATCGACCACCCGGATGATGGCGCGGATGAGCGGGCGCGGGGTGTAATACTCGCCGCCGTTGCGCCCGGCGTTGCCCATGTTCTTGAGGAAGAGGATTTTTTTTCGTTAAAATGTTAAAATCGATTGGTGCTGGTTGATCGGGCGATGTTCCGACATCGCCTGTTTGAACAAACGTTTCAAATCAACCAACACC
>NZ_JBIKBQ010000009.1:0-50440 GCF_058122085.1 Luteolibacter sp.
ACTGCAAGGGCCATGCAAGCGCCTTGCAGGACGAGCTTGCGGCGTGGCGGAACGGCCGGCGGGAGGCCGCGGGGATTTCGAGAGCGTGGTGCGACCGATTGCACGCGGATGAGGTTGCCAAAAAGCTGTTGGAAATCACGCTCTCCTCGGCTCGTAGCGGCGATCACCGGTCGCCGTGACTATCAAAGATTTAAAAAAACCACTCGGCAGGGCGCTTACATTAGGGAGAATTAAACCGCAGATGAACGCAGATTCACGCAGATGGAAGAGAAGAATCCTGAGAATTCCCGAGCAAAGAGAGCATTTTTGCTCATTCCGAGATCAAACTGCCGTATTGGCTCATCCATTCTTCCCAATTAACGTCCATCTGCGTTCATCTGCGGTTCGTTTCTATCCAATTCAGTCTCCGCTTTCCCTAGTGTAGGCACCCTGCTGTCGGGACGCATCGCTCCCGACTTCGATAGTACCCAGCGCGGTGCGCTCAAGTTCGATGGAGGCGGCCTTGGCCAGCTTCTTATTCGTGTGACCCGTCAATTTCCGGACCTGCCGAAGTCCTCCGGTGTTTGCGTCCGGAACGTAGTATTGTGCTTGCCAAACGTTTGAGCCTTTTCGTTTTCTCAGTGAAGCCATGGTTTTTCTTCCTTACCTGCCCCCCAGGCTATCCCCTAGTTATGCCGGCTTGGCAAGTTCATGCTGTTTTGAATCCACACAAACTGCTGCAAATCATTGATTTACAGACATTCAGTTCCTTTCGCTGGTTCGAACCCAGTATCGGGCACCATTTTCCAACCGGTTTCCTGATCCACTTTGATCCCTGCGATGGATGCAGCGCCGCCCGCACCCGACGAGCTCGATGCCCTTCTCCGGCTTCTTGATGACGAAACTCCGGTAGTCCGCGAGCGCGTGGCGGAACGCTTCGCCCTCTGTGGCGGAGACCTCAGCGAGTGGCTCGCCACCCAGCCGCGCCCGCTGAGCAGGCGGGAGAAATCCCTGCTGGCGGAAATGCTCAGCCCGCCCCGCCGTGAGACGCTCGCACGCGAATGGATCGCTCCCACCGGCGGGGCCGCCGCCTTGCAGGAAGACTGGGAGTCCTTCGAGGCACTGCTCCGCTCCTTGTCGGATTTCCTGCATGACGGGATTTCGCTGCGCCAGCCTCTATCCGACGCGCTCGACCTTCTGGCGGAGGAAGCGGCCGACGACGGCGTGACCACGGCTAACGAACTCCGCGGGTTTCTTTTCCAAGGAACCCGCCTGACCGGCAACCAGACGGATTACCACGATCCCAGAAACTCGGACCTCGCCTGGTGCGTCGCGGAAGGCCGCTCGAACCCTCTCGGACTCTGTTTGATTTTCATGCTCGTGGGACGCCGGCTCAATCTCGAAATCGAAGGGGTCAATTTCCCCGGGCACTTCATGTGCCGGATCTTCGAAGACGGCTTTCCTCTCGTCATCGATTGCTTCGACCGTGGCGAAGTCCATCTCCAATCCGAACTGCTCGAAAGCCCCGAGCTCAACCGGTCTCAGCGGAATCTCCTGCGCCAGACCTCTGATCCGGGAACGATCCTGCTGCGCTTGCTCAACAATCTCAGCCACGCCTTGGAACAAGCCGACCGTAACGACGACGCGCTGTTGATTCAAAAACTCCGGGCGACTCTAGAGTGATTTTTCTCACCAGACTCCGAGGTCTGCCAGTTGGCGGCCCGCCGCCTCCGCCCAACCCCGGTTGGCCGCCGGCGACGCGGGGGACGGGTGCAGGATGCGGCCGATCCGCGCGGGACTGCCGCAAGCCTCGGCCGCGCGCCGCAAGCGTTCTTCCGCAAACCCGCCGACGCCGATCAGGAAGGAAGGCTTGAGCAGTGAGATCACTTCCTGAAGATGTTGCTGGCAGGCCTGCTCCACGGGAGCCATCTCCGCGGCGGGAAGCTTGTCAGGCGTTAGGTTCGCGCCGCTGGCACTCATCCAGACCAGCGGGCAGTAATTGAGCACGAAGTGATCTTTGAAAAAGTCCCCGGCGTTTTCATACCGCTCCGCAAAAAGCCCCCACAAGCGCCGGCCGCTCACCTCGGAGCGTTTGCATTCAAATCCCTCGATCAAGCGCTTCGGATGTTCCGGCTCGGGCTTGCCGACCGGCGCTTGGATCCCCATCCAATCCCGCACCGCGGCCACCTCGCCGAACGGCACGCCGGTCTGCGCCATCCCGAACGGGCCGGGGTTCATGCCGAGAAACACGACGCGCTTCCCGCCCATGCCGAAGCGCTCCAAATACTGCCGGTGCGCCTGCCAGGTGTAGTCCAAGGTCCGGTAAACGCATGCGACTGGCGGTGAGAATTCAAGATCCCGCAGCCCGGCTGCCAGACGTTCGGTGGATGCGATCAGCTCGTTCATGGCGATCCTAACCTTTCCACGCGAACACCAGCACGAGAAGGGCGACCGGCAAATACAACAGCGTGAACAGGAACAAGCGCCGCGCCGAGGTCCGCTCGCCGTCGCGCGAGAATTTCAGCGCCAGCGCCATCATCACCAGGGCCAGCAGCGGCCCGATGATCGTCCACAGCCAGTTGGCGAAACCCAGCAAGGCCGGCAGCAGCGAAAACACCGCGAGCACCAGCGAGAACATCGCGGAGAGCAGCCCGCTCTTCCGTCCTGTCAGATCGCCGTTGGACCACATCTTGTAATCCGCGGATTCGTATTCCGCGCGGCACAGCCAGTTGATCGCGATGAAATGCGGGAGCTGCCAGAGAAACAGCAGCCCGAACAAGAACCACGCCTCCCAGCCGATGCCGCCTCCCGCGCCCACCCAGCCGATCACCGGCGGAACCGCTCCGGGAATCGCGCCGACCAGCGTGTTAGTCGAATTCACGCGCTTCAGAGGCGTGTAAATGAAAACGTAAATCGCGATCGTCGCCGCCGTGAGATACGCCGCGAGATGCCCGACCTGCACGGCCAGGTGAATGATCCCGACCGCCGACAACACCCAGCCGATGCCGAACGCCACCAGCGGGTCCATCCGCCGGGACGGCAGCGGGCGGTCCGCCGTGCGCTTCATCCGCGCGTCCAAGTCCACTTCCATCAGCTGGTTGAAAGCCGCCGAGCCGAACGCCGCCGCCGCCGTCCCGAGGATCGTGTGGAGCAGCTTCATCCAGTTCATTTCCACCCCGCGGGAATATAACAGGAATCCGAAAAACGTGGTGACGAGCACGAAGAAATTCAGCCGCACCTTCATCAGGACCATCAAATCCTGCCGCAACCCCGGCGGCGGGGTTGGCTCGTCGGTGGCTGCTTTTTCGTTCGTTGCGGATTCTTCCATAGGCGCGGCGGAACCATGACCGCCTTCCCGTGATTTCCAAGCAGTGACTTGTCCGTGCCGCGCTTTCCCGCGTGCAAGTCGCCGCTCGACTCTTGGCGAATTCCGGGTAGCTTTGCGTTTTCAAACCCGCCTGCCGCATGCGAACCCTCTCCTTTTCACTTCTATTCTTAAGCCTTGCCCATGCGGCGGAGGTCCGGTCATGGACCGACATCCAGAACCGCAAGATCGAGGCGGCCCTGCTGCGAGTCGAGGACAAGACCGTCATTCTCAAACTCAAGGATGGCCGCGAAGTCCCCTACCCGCTCGCGAAACTCTCGCTGGCCGACTGCAAATACGTCGAGGAATCCCGCGCCCTGCCCGGTGCCGGGAAGGCCGGCCCGAGCCTGAATTTCGACCTGCCATGGCCCGAGCGGATCAAGTTCGGTGAAGATCCCGAGGTCAACACGGTGGAGGAAAATCCGGAGAAAAAGCGCTTCATCTACGAGAGCGCCAATTACCGCTACGTCTGCGACGTGAGGCTTTCGAAATCCGTCGTCAAGGGTTTCGCGGTCATGTTTGAGGCCACCCACCTTTATTGCCGCTCGCTGCCTCTGGCGATCAACGGCGGAAAGACCGTGGATGACAAACACCAGATCCTCCTGTTCGAAGCGTTCGATGATTACGTAAAAGCCGGCGGCCTGCCTGGCAGCGCCGGCGTTTTCATCGGCGGGAGAGGCGTGGTGATGGTGCCGCTGACCAGCCTCGGGGTGAGGCCGGTGGGCAGTGGTTATATGTTGGACCGGGATAAAAGCAGCAAGACCCTGCCCCACGAGCTCGTCCATCAGCTGACGCCCGAGGCCTATTTCGGAAAAGGCGCGATGGGTTGGTTTACGGAGGGACTCGCCGAATACGTCGCCGTGACTCCCTACCGGTCCGGGGCGTTCAGCGTCCGCGGAAACCAGAAGGACATCTTCGACTATGCGACCGGTTTTGGCTCCAAGGACATGGGAGGCCGCGGGCTCGGCACCAAGATCGGGCTGCCCGCTTTGAAGACTTTCATGTTCCAGGACTACAGTCAGTTCCTCTCACAGCCCCAGCTCAACTACGGCTGCGGCCTGCTCATCGCCACTTACTTTTTCCACCTGGACGGCGAGGGCGACGGAAAGCGGATCAAGGGCTTCCTCAAGGCGCTGCACGACGGCGCGGACAGCGGGAAGGCCATCGATCTGTTATTGGGCGGCCGCAGCTTTGAAAAACTCGAAGAGGACATCGTGAAGGCCTGGGGCCGCAAGGGCGTGGATTTCAAATTCGCGAAGGAATAGGCGGGATCACCCCCCGAAGCGGATCCGCACGCCCATGCGCGCCCACGCGGCGGAGATTTCGCCTTCCAGTTTTTCGAAATCGCCTCCACCGAGCAGCGGCGCGAGGGACGCTTCGCCCTGCCGACCCGCTTGAAGCTCCTTGAGAAACCGCGTGATCCGCAATGCCTTCCCGCCGTCTTCCAGGTGGAAGAAATAATGGGTCAGCAGCAGGCCAAGGCCGTAGTTGAAGTTCGCGTCCTGACCGGAGTAACGGGCGTAGGGCATCAGCATGAAATCCTTCAACCTGGGAGCCGCGATGTCCGTTCCTAACGACCGGCTTCCGGGACCGTCGCCGCCGCGGGAGGTGACGTAGGTTTTCACCACGTTCCCGTGGATGTCCGGACGGAAGTATCCCCAGCTATAAGGAGTGATCGCGATGTATTCCGCCAGCCCCTCGCTGAGCCAGCCGCGCGCGCCGGCCACCATGTAGGCGTCCGGTGTGAGTTGGTGGGCGAGTTCGTGAACGAGCACGTTGTTCGGCCGGGCGGTGTCGAGGCTGAAGCCGGTGCCGCCCTCCTTGAGCCCGAGGCTCGACATCGGGACTAACACCACGCCTTGGGCATAGCAGCCCGCGCTGGCAGGCGGGCCGCCGGCCTGGATGTATTGATCCATGCCGCGGAACAGCAGAATGTCCAACTTGCCGTTCCTCTCCCTGCCGCCACCGAGCGAAAGCGGAATGCTCTGCGCATACTTGCGGGTCGCCTCGAACATCACGGAGAAATTCCTCAACGCATCGTCGGTGACGCGGGCGTCGCAGGTGAAGCGGTAGCCCGGGCTCTCATAGACATAGCCCGCGAACGATAGAGAAGCTTTGATTTGCAATGTCGTCATTCCAGCGGAAGCTTGAAGGTTGCAAGTGACTCGATGATGAGTGGGGGGGATGATTGTTCGAATCAATTCCATCCCGACGACGTCTCTCGGAGCGGAAAGAAACACGAAATCATGAAGAATTTAAATACACACGGGATCATAGGAGCATTCACCGCGGTTCTACTCGGCGGGTCGATGCTGGGGGCGGGCCTCGCCACCGCGCAAAACGTGGATGCCTCGGGCGTCGAGGTGCTGACGCGCGGACCGGTCCACGAGGCGTTCGCCGCCACGGTCTCCTACGATCCGGAGCCGGGGATTCTGGTGAATGTGCAGCCGCCGGCCGTCATCGAGGAAATCCCGCCGGACCAGCGCGTGGAAGGTGAGAATGTCACTTGGATTCCGGGCTATTGGGCGTGGGACGAGGATAGCAACGACTTTCTATGGATCAGCGGGATCTGGCGGAATTTGCCGCCGGGCAGGCAATGGGTGCCGGGCTATTGGGCGGAGGTGGATGGCCGCTATCAGTGGACGTCCGGCTACTGGGAAGATGCGGAAGTCGCCGAGGTCACCTACCTGCCGAAACCTCCGCGCAGCGTGGAAACCGGGCCGAATATCGAGGCCCCCTCGCGCGACGTGAGCTGGCTGCCGGGCAGCTGGGCGTGGCAAGACGACCGTTACGCCTGGCGGGCCGGTTACTGGGCGCCTGTCCGGGAAAACTGGATTTGGGTTCCAAGCTATTACCGTTGGACGCCCCGCGGTTATGTTTATGTCGATGGCTATTGGGACTATACGGTGGCGCGGCGCGGCGTGTTGTTCGCGCCGGTTCATTTCGGCCGGAATGTTTATTCGCGACCGGGTTACTATTACACGCCGACCACGGTGATCAGCCTTTCCGTCTTTTTGAACCATCTGTTCCTGAGACCGAACTACGGACACTATTATTTCGGCGATTATTACGGTTCAAACTACCGTGACCACGGCTACTACGCTTCGTATTCCTACGGCTCCGGTCGCCGCGGTTGTGATCCGATCTACAGCCACTATCGGTGGGAAAACCGGAATGACCGCAACTGGGACCGGCAGCGCCGCGAATATTTCGAATATCGCCGCGACCACAAAGACGCCCGCCCGCCACGCACCTGGGCGGCATTGAACTCCATTCCCGAAGCGGAGCGCCGTGTGGAAAACTTCGCCGTGGCGCAACCGCTGGATCGCCTGGTGAGCAGTGGTGATGGCGGGCGGCAACGATTCCAAGCCGTGGACAAGAAGGGCCGCGAGCGCTTCATTTCCCAACGCCAGGAAATTGGTAAATTCGCCCGGGAACGCCAGCAGCTCGAAACCCGCGAGGTGCAAGTCGCGGCGGAAGGATCAACCGCCCCTGCGGCCCGCGTGAAGGTCAGTCGCTCGCCGGTCGTCGCGAGACAATCCGATCGTCCGGGCAAGGGCGAAGCGCCTCCGGAAAGGCTGGCACCCCGCGCCTCGGAGCAAGCCAGGCAAAAGGGCAAAGACCGGGAAAAAACGGAACCGATGAAGCGTCCCGAGGGCGAAACCCCCATCGAGCCTGCTCGCGAGAAAGACCGCACGACTCACCGCAAGGGCGATGAGTCCTCCAAATCCAAGGAGGAAGATCCATCGTCCAAGCGTAAGGAGGAGTCTCGCCCGGAACGCCGTAGAGAGCCTGAACCCTCGACGAAAATGAAACCCGAGCCCGAGCGCGAGGTGACTCCAGAGCCAAGTCGGAAGACGGATTCCGGAAGAGGCCGCAAAGAGGAATCCAGTCCGGCGGAAGTGCGTGAGCCGAAGTCGAAGCCCACAGCACGCGAGGTGGAGCCCGGCCCGGCGCGCGAGGCCGAACCGAAGGCTCCGAGGAAGGTTGAACCGACGGCTCCGAAAAGGGTCGAACAAGGCCGGCCGACGCCGGAGCCGAGGGAACGCATCGAGAAAAAACAGGCACCTCAAGTCCAGCAGCCATCCCGCCGGGTAGAGCCGGCCCCGGTCGAGCGGCAACAGACCCAGCGTCCGCAACAACCATCCCGCCGGATGGAACCGGCTCCGGTCGAGCGGCAGCAAATCCAACGTCCGCAACGTGAACCCCAACAGGCGAGACCCGAACGTGTCGCTCCCAAACAGCCTCAAGTGGAGCGGGCTCCCCAACCCGAGACTTCCAAAGAGAAGGAGCGCGGTAAAAAGAACAAGGACGCCGAATAGACCGGCTTGGCGCGCTTGCTGGAATTCCATGATCCGCGGTTCAGTTCATGAACCGCGGTTTTTCCATTTTCACGACCGTTGCAACGCCTCAGCCGATGCGTTGCAACAGCCAGAACCCGCCGGTTCCGGCGATGGCGAGGCAACTGACGAGGCGCGCCCGGCGGTAGGCCGGTGTTCCGTGCCAGCCTGCGGTCAGGCACCAGGCCGCGGCTAACAGCGTGGTTTGCGCGGCTTCCACTCCGAGGTTCGCGCAGAGCAGGGCCGGCAGGAAATCGGGGCCGGGCTTGATCCAGACGGAGAGCGCTCCTGCGAAGCCGAGGCCGTGGATGAGGCCGAATCCGAACACGATGCCAAGGCGTGTCGCGCCCGTGGATTTTCCGGCGGGCCGGAGGTTTTCGAGCGCCACCACTATCACGCTCAGCGCGATGATGGGCTCGACCCAGTTCCCCGGCACCTGCACCAATCCGGCGGCGGCGAGTCCCAGCGTCACGGTGTGCGCCAGCGTGAAAGCCAGCGATTGCGAAAGCAGCGGCCGCCACGCCCGGCGATAGAAAAACAATCCCATCACGAACAACACGTGATCCATCCCTAACGGCAAGACGTGCAGGAATCCCTGGCGCAACGACTCGGCCCACGGCGCGCGTCCGGCTACGGTGATTTTCTCCACCGGCAAGGGCTGGGATTGCCCCGGAGCGAGTGTGAGATAGCCGCCGTGCTTTCCTGGCAGTTTCAAAACAAACGTCGGTCGCGCGCCGTCCCGCCATGCGATTTCCGCGCCGTTCTTCAAGGGTTCCCGCCCCGTGATTCTCATCCGGAAATAAGCGCCGTCGTTGAGCAGCTCGACGAAATCCGGCGGGCTCCTGGCGAAGTCGATGAATTCCACCCGCCATTCCACTGCCTTCCCGCCGGATCTGACTTCCAGGCATTCGCGCAAATACCGCTCCGCCTCCAGCCGCAAGGGAGCCCACCCGGCCTCGCCGATTTCCAACAGCCAGGCGCGCTGTGGAGCCGGAGCCCGGGCGTCACCCCGCGACTCGGGGATGGCGTAGCCGGCGTCGAACAACACCTCCATTTCCCACGGTCGGCCACCCTTCCAGTCGGCGGAAATCTGGGTGACGACGTGGCCGCACGCGCAAATAGCCAGCGCGAACCAAAGTGCCGGGCATTGCCATTTTCCTCTCACGCCTTTTTCTCGCAGGGAAAACAAAAAGCGCCAGTCATTGCTGACGGGCGCTTTTGAAAATCAATTCTCTCCCGATTTTCAGTTCGTCACGCGCATCGGCATGAGCACGTAGAGGAAGGAACCTTCAATGCGCAGGACGCCGGGGCTCATCTCGTCGATGAGGTCGAGGTAAACGTCGTTGGTGTCCAAGGCGCGCAGCGGGGCTTGGAGGAACTCGGGGTTGAAGGCGATCTGCATCGGCGGACCTTGATAGATCACGTCCATCGATTCCTGAGCCTCACCGACGTCCGGCGAGTTGGCGGTGACTTCGATGTGGTTCTCGCTGAAGACGAGCTTCACCGAGTTCGACTTGTCCGAGGAGAGCAGCGAAACGCGGCGGACGGTTTCGAGCAGCGCCTCGCGGCCGATGACGACGCGCTCGTTGCTGTCGCCGGGGATGACCTGGCGGTAGTTCGGATAGTTGCCCTCGATGAGCTTGCTGGCGAGCAGGCTGTCACCGATAGCGAAGGAAATCTGGCTGTCGCTGAGCTTGACGATGACCTCGCCGGCATCGCCGAGCAGGCGCTGGAGTTCCTGCACGGCCTTGGTCGGAATGATGACGTCGGTCTCGTGGGAAGCGGGGAATTCGAGGTCGGCATCGACCATCGCGAGGCGGCGTCCGTCGGTGGCGACGAGGGTCATTTTCCCGTCGCGGAACGAGGCGAAAATACCGTTGAGGACGTAGCGGGTCTCGTCGGTGGAGATGGCGTAGGAGGTTTTCTTGAGGCCGTCGCGGAGGGTGGCTTGCGGGATTTTGAAGACCTTGGCTCCCTCGAAATCAGGCAGTGGCGGGAACTCCGCTTCGCCGAGGCCGATGATTTTGAAGAACGACGGGCCGCTGCGGATGGACGCGTGGTTTTTCGCATCGACGGAGACTTCCACCTCGCTGGAGGGAAGCTCGCGGATGATGCTCACGAGGCGCTTGGCTGGCAGAGTGGTGGCTCCTTCTTTCTCGATCTGGGCTTCCACCGAGCCGGTGATTCCGACGTCGAGGTCAGTCGTGGTGAACTGGATGCGGCCGCCTTTGGCCACCAGCAGGACATTGGAAAGAATCGGCAAAGTAGTGCGCGAGCTGACCACGTGTTGGACTTTTTGCAGGCCGTCGAGAAAGGCTTCCTTGGAGATGCGGAACTTCATAAATTAAAAACTGGGGAGTGGTTGCCCCGCAGTTTCTGTTTTCGCCGCCCCTTGGCAAGACTTCTGTGAATATTCCCGAAAGTCTGAGCTTCAACGGCGGAGTTGGGACTCGATGCGGGCGATACTTTCCTTCAACCCCGGCTCGCCATCGACCAGCCCGGCGACCTTTTTGCAGGCGTGGATGACGGTCCCGTGGTCGCGCCCGCCGAAGGCCTCGCCGATTTCCATCAGCGAACCCTTGGTAAGCGAGCGGCTCAAATACATGGCCACTTGGCGGGGAAACGCGATGCTGGCGGGTCGGCGGCGGCTGGTCATGTCGGCCAGGCGGACGTCGAAATGCTCAGCGACGGCCTTTTGGATGGCGTCGATGCTGACCTGGCGGCTGGCCTCCTCGCGGATGAGGTCGCGCAGCAGGTGCTCGACTTTCTCCACGGTCACGCTTTCGCCGGCGAGCGAGGCGTAGGTGGCGACGCGCATCAGCGCGCCTTCGAGGCGGCGGACGTTGGTGCGGATTTTCTCGGCGAGGAATCGCAGGACCGACTCGTCCACGCGGACTTTCCAGTCGATGGATTTCTTCTTGAGAATGGCCATCCGGGTTTCCATTTGCGGCGGCTGCATCTCGACGGTGAGGCCGCACTCGAAGCGGGAAACGAGGCGCGGCTCGAGGCTTTTGATCTCGCAGGCCGGGCGGTCGCTGGTGAGGACGACCTGGTTGCGGCCGTCGAGCAGGGTGTTGAAAGTGTGGAAAAACTCCTCCTGCGAGCGCTCCTTGCCGGCGAGGAACTGGACGTCGTCGATGAGCAAAACATCCGAGCTGCGGTAGCGGCGGCGGAATTTCTCGATGTCGCCGCGGCGGATGGCGTCGATGAACTCGTTGGTGAATTTCTCGCAGGTCAGATAGATCACCCGCGAGCCGGGCTGGCGGCGGAGCAGCTCCTGGCCGATCGCCTGCATCAGGTGGGTTTTCCCGAGGCCGGGGCCGCCGTAGATGAAGAGCGGGTTGTAGCCGACGCCGGACTTCTTCGCGACCGCCTCGCAGGCGGCGTGGGCGAACTGGCTGTTCGCGCCGACGACGAAGCTGGCGAAGGTGTGGGCCGGATTGAGGCCCGCCGCCTTGATGCGCTTGTCGAGCGCCTCGCCTTCGAGCGCGGCGGCCTTGGTCGGGCGGGCGGGTGTTGGCGAATGCTTCGGATGGCCGGTTTCCAAATCGTTAGGACTGGCGAGATCCTCGCCGACGACGACCCGGACTTCCCGCACATCGTCGAAGATTCCGGTGACCGCCATCGTGAGCTCGGGCAGGTAGTTCGTCTCGATCCACACCTGATGGATCTCACCGGGCACGGCGATCGAGGCGACGTCGTCCTCCACGCCCAACCAACGTGCGGCGCGGAACCAGCGCTGGAAGGCGTCGTGGCTAACCATCACCCGCAAGGCGTCGCAGACTTCATTCCATCCTCCGTTCTCCGCAGAAACTTCTTCCAAACTCGTCACTACTTCCTCGATTGCCGCTTCCTCAGGTTCCATTATTTCACGAGTCTTTTAAAAAATTAGCAGGGGGCTCTCGGGATGCGCGGTCCAGGGTGGCGCCGCGTGGCGAGGTGCAAAAGATGAGCAGCTTAAATCATTCCGGGAAAAGTTTTTTGCGACCATCTAACCAATGTCCGCGACGGGCCGTATTCCACAAGGGTTCCACAGATCATTTTTTTAAAAACTTGACCCCGGCTTTGCTTAGGATTTCCGAAGCATCAAGCTCGGCATTTCTGGCAGATCGACGCATCCGCTTGAAATCAAGGCACTCGCGGCGCTCCGGCTCAATTACGATTTCGTCACCGTTCGTCGCCTGGCGAGTCAGCGGATTTCAAGGCCGCCAAAATCAAAGAAACGCGCCGGCGGGAGCCTTGCGGCTCTTGAAACAGAGGGCCACGGCGACGGTCGCAAAGGTCCCCGCCATGATGCGCCAGGGGAATTCAATCACCGGCATCCATGCGAAATTTTTATAGAGCGCACCACCGGAGACCATCTTCCAGACGTCGTTCGGGAGATTGCTGAGAAAGGCGACGACGATGATCCCCGCAGCCATCGCGATCAGGTTGCCGGTCTCGCTGCCGCGCGATTTCGTGAACAGCGCGACCATGAAAATCCCGAGCAGCGAGCCGTAGGTGTAGCCGAAGCTTCCTAGGATGATCCCGATGATGCTGAGGCCGGGGTTGTGCGCCTTGACGAAGGCGGTCGCCAGTCCCACCAAGATGAGCACGAGCGCGAAGCCGACGGTGCTGAGCTTGATGATGCGAACCCGCGCGCAGTCGTCATCCGGCGTCTTGAACCAGCGGAAATGGAAGTCGCGCGAGTAACTGGTGGCCAGCGAATTCATCGCCGTGCCGAGCGAGCCCATCGTGGTTGCCAGGACCCCGGCGACGACCAGGCCGCGCAGGCCGCCGGGCATCACATCGACGACGAAATACGGGAAAATCCGCGTGTTGTCCGGCTTGCCCGCGGCCATCGGCAGCGCCGGGTCGTTGACCACGTGGCCGTAGTAAACGGAGAGCAGGATGCCGATCGTTAGGACGGCGTAAGTCACCGGGATGTCGGCCAGCCCGGAGAGGATCGTGGCCACCGCGCTCTGGCGTTTGTTTTTCGCGGTGAGCATGCGTTGCACCATGTCCTGGTCGGTGCCGTGGGTGGCCAGCGTGACGAACAGCGAGCCGAAGAGCGCGGCCCAGACGGTGAACTCGCTTTCCAGCACGCTCTTGATGGCACCCCAGCTGGAGCCGTATTCCGCCTCGAACTCAGGTGTCGCCGGGACATCGCCTTGCCATTCCCAGAGTTTCAAATCGTGCGGGCCGGTGAGATGGCTTTTCGCGCCCTCCCAGCCGCCGGGGATGTGGCCCAGCAGATACCAGACCGAGAACCCGAGCGCGCCGAAGAGCACCGCGATTTGCAACACATCCGTCCAGATCACCGCCTTGATTCCGCCCACCGCCGTGTAGGCCGCCGTGAGAATGGTGATGAGAACCAGCGCGCCGCCGGTGGCCCAGAATTGCTCCCAGGTGCCGAGCGGCCGTTCCGGGTTGAGCTGGTTCCAAATGACGATCATCAGCAGCGTCGGCACCCACAGCCGGGAGCCGCTGGCCAGCGAGCGCGTCACCAGGAAAATCACGCTCGCCACGCTGCGGGTGCGGGGGCCGAAGCGGATTTCCAGAAATTCGTAAATGCTTACCACATTGTGTTTGTAAAACGCCGGGATGAACACCGCGCTCACCACCAGCCTCGCCAACAAATAGCCGACCATCAGCTGCGCGTAAGTGTAGTTCCGCAGCCGGAATCCCTCGCCCGGCGTGCCGAAAAACGTCCCCGCGCTGATCTCGGAGGCCAAGATCGACGCCAGCACCGCCCACCACGGGATCGACCGGCCGCCGAGCGCGAAATCCGAGACGTTTCCGCTCCGGCGGCTGAAATGCCAGCCGATGCCGAGGATGATGGCGAAATAAATTCCAACGATGAGCAGATCCAACCACAAAGCCGACATGCGGCGCATGCTAGGGGGGCGGTCCGCCGATCCAAGCCCCAAGTTTCCGTCCGAAATGTTGCCGGGCCGCCGCCGGGTGATTTTTCCCTTCCCAAACCGGAAGTCATGGATTACCCCTTCCGCCCCGCCTGAAATGGTGGTCGTAGCTCAGTTGGTAGAGCCCCGGATTGTGATTCCGGTTGTCGCGGGTTCGAGTCCCGTCGATCACCCCATCTTTCCCATCGGAATTTCAAGTGAGGTTCGGACGGGAGGGGAGGAAACGTAGGAAAACGACCGATGCAGCCGCTGGAGAGCCGGATTCATTATAAATTTCGCAATTCGCTGTTATTGGCGGAGGCGCTGACCCATCCTAGCCTGGCGTACGAGTCGCACAAACCGCACTTCGACAACCAGCGGATGGAATTCCTCGGCGACGCCGTCTTGCAGTTGGTCATCACGGAAGAGCTTTTCAAAATGTTTCCGGATTTCACGGAGGGCCGGCTGACCAAGCTGCGCTCGCGGGTGGTTTCCCGCAGGGCGCTGGCCCGCTTCGCGATGGCGATCCATCTCGGCGACTACGTCTTGCTCGGCAAGGGCGAGGAGGCCACGGGCGGGCGGCGACGCTTGTCCACGCTGGCGGACGCGTTCGAGTCGCTGATCGGCGCGGTCTATCTGGACACCGGTCTGAGTCCGGCGCGGGACCTGATCCTGCGTTTGTTCGAGGCGGAAATCGGCAACATGGTCACCAGTCCGGAAGAGCGCAATCCGAAGGGCGAGCTCCAGGAATTTTTGCAGGCCATCCATCCGCAGGCACCCATGTACCGGGTGATCAGCGAGAGCGGCCCCGACCATCGGCGGGTTTTCCAATCCGAGGTTTCCTGGCAGGAAAAGATCCTCGCGACGGGCAAGGGCAAGAGCAAAAAGGAAGCGGAAGCCCGTGCCGCCGCGGAAGCCTTGCGCGCGCGACTGTGGGAGAAATAGGAGATGGCGCGGCTCCCGGCTGGGACAACCGGGACACCTTCTGCAAATCCCAGTCTTTCTAACCCAGGCCATGGATCCGCATATTCTTAGCGCCACGTCTCCCGCGGTAGGTCGGTTGGCCGCCTTCTGCCGCACTCAGCGTTCAGGATGAACGCGCTCCTTAGAACTTCGCGGCGGCGGCGGCCTTGAGCGCTTCTAACTTGGAGCGGTCCGGCGCGGCGCCTCGTGCTTGATCCGGCTTGCCACCGCCTTTGCCGCCAGCGAGAGCCGCGAGGTCGCGGAGGAGGTCGCCGGCTTTGAGGCCCTTTGCAAGGGCCGCCTCGCCGCAGTAGGTGGCGAGGTGGAGTTTTTCGCCGTCGTCGACGATGAGCAGGGCGGGGCCGGCGAATTGCTTTTTCTTGAGGCCGTTCTGGAGCTCCTGGAGCAGCGAGGCGTCGGACTCGAAGGAGACGATGATGGGTTGACCCAACGCGATGAGTTCGGCGAGGGATGCGTCTGCTAGAGAGGCGGCTTGGGCGGACTGGATCTTCTTGATGCGCTTCTCGGCTTCGATGGCTCCGGCCTGGGTTTCTTCCAACGTCCTCGCGCCGTGGGCGATGGTGGCGTTGAGCAGGGAAATGTCGGCGCGCTCGACGAGCATGGCGCTCATGATGTGCGGGAACTCGTTGACGATGACGGGCTCCTCACCGAGGGCGCTTAGTTTGTCATTCGCGGCCTTGAGCTTGGCGGCGGCGGCCTTGAGTTCGTGGTCCCATTTCTCGATGTTCTCGCGGAGGTGCTGCCAGGCGGCTTCGCCACAGGCGGCTTCGATGCGGCGGACGCCGGAGGCGATGGCTCCCTCGGATTTGATTTTGAAAAGGCCGATCTCGCCGGTGTGGCGGACGTGGGTGCCGCCGCAGAGTTCCTGCGAGTAGCCGTTGAGTTGGTTAGACTGGCCGCCGATCTGGACAACGCGGACGAGGTCGCCGTATTTGTCGCCGAAGAACTGCATGATGTCGGCGCGGCCCTTGATGTCGGCGTGTTTGACTTCGGTCCAGGACACGGAGTCGTTCGCCTTGATGGCGGCGTTGACCTTTTCCTCCATCGCTGCGATCTGTTCGGGCGTGACGGCGGCGCTGTTGAAGTCGAAGCGCAGGCGGTTTTCATCGACGGAGGAACCTTGCTGCGCGGCGTCGGCGGAGACGACTTCGTGCAGCGCCCAGTGGAGCAGGTGGGTGGCGGTGTGGTGGGCTTCGATCGGGCGGCGGCGGGTGGTGTCGAGCTTGAGCGTGACGGCGTCGCCGACTTTCACCGGAGTGTTTGCGGCGATGATGTGGGCGCGGGCCTTGCCGATCTGCTGGGTGCCGGTGATTTCGAATTCGTCGTCGTCGGTGATGAGGAATCCGGTGTCGCCGGCCTGACCGCCCATCTCGGCGTAGAAGACGGTCTTGTCGGTGATGACGAAGAGCGCGTCTTCCTGCGGGTGGATTTCGAGGATGGTGGCTTCGATGGAATCGGATTCGAAGCCGGTGAACTCGGTGACGGCTTCGGTGGAGATGTCGAGGGCGCGGACGATGTTGGATTTACGGGCGGCGCGGGAGCGTTCCTGTTGCTCAGCCATGAGTGCCTCGAAGCGCTGCATGTCAACAGTTAGGCCTCTCTCGGAGCAGAGGAGTTCGGTGAGGTCGATGGGGAAGCCGAAGGTGTCGTAGAGTTCGAAAGCGGCGTCACCTTCAAGGAGTGTTGGCGTCTCGCCGACATTCGCTGTGGGCAAGATGCCCACACTCCTTGATGCTTCTTCGAAGCGTTTCAACCCTCGATCCAGCGTCTGGTTGAAACTCGCTTCTTCTTGTTCGAGCGTTTGGCGGACAACGTCCTGACGGCCCTTCAACTCAGGGAAAACGCCGCCCATTTCGGCGACGAGGGTTTCCACCAGCGCGCCGAAGAACGGCTTTTCTCCGGAGAATCCAAGCTGGCGGCCGTATCTCACGGCGCGACGCAGGATGCGGCGGAGGACGTAGTTTCTGCCGTTGTTGCCGGGCATGATGCCGTCGGCGATGGAAAATGATAGAGTCCGCAAGTGGTCGGCGATGACGCGGAAGGCGATCGCGGTTTTGATTTCCTCGGTGAAGAGGGAACGGTCGGCGCCGGGCTCGGGGTAGATGTTGACGTAGGTTTTTCCGCTGAGTGCTTCGAGCTTGCGGAAGATCGGTTGGAAGACGTCGGTGGCGTAGTTGGACGGCTTTTTCGAGAAGTCGGTGAAGCCTTTGGTGTTCTGGATGATCGAGCAGGCGCGCTCGAAGCCCATGCCGGTATCGACGTGTTTGGCGGGGAGCTCGCGGAACGTGCCGTCGGCCTCGGCGTTGTATTGGATGAAGACGAGGTTCCAGATCTCGATGCAGAGGTCGGAGTCGTTGTTGACGAGGTTGCGGCCGGTGACGGGGTCGCCTTCGGGGGTTAGGTCGACGTGGAGTTCGGAGCAGGGGCCGCAGGGGCCGGTTTCGCCCATCATCCAGAAGTTGTCCTTCACGTTGCCGTGGACGATTTGCACGGCGGGGTCGCAGCCTTTGGAAACGAAGAGGGCGGCCCAGATGTCGTAGGCTTCCTGGTCGAAATTGCCGGGATCGCCTTCTTTCGGCGCATAAACGGACGCGTAGAGGCGGTGGGCGGGGAGGCCCCAACGCTCGACGACGAGCTCCCACGCCCAGGCGATGGCTTCCTTTTTGAAGTAGTTGCCGAATGACCAGTTCCCGAGCATTTCGAAGAACGTGTGGTGATAGGTGTCGTAGCCGACATCTTCGAGGTCGTTGTGTTTGCCGCCGGCGCGGATGCATTTCTGGGTGTCGGCGGCGCGGGGTGGATTGTAGGGGGCTTTTTCGACGCCGAGGAAATAGGGGACGAAAGGGTTCATCCCGGCATTCGTGAACAGCAGGCCGGGCGACTGCGGGAGCAGCGAGGCGGAGGGCACGATGGTGTGCTGTTTCTCCTGGAAGAAATCGAGGAAGCTCTGGCGGATCTCGGCGGAAGTCATGGGATGGTTATAGAAAGAGTCGGGGCGAGACGCCCCTGGCACGGTCTGGAGCGAGACGCTCCAGCCACTTTGGACGGGGGCGGCGAAGATGCAGGAGGGCCGGGGGCGGTGTAAAGCCTTGCGGGTGGTCAGTTTCGCGGAAGCTTGGGAACCTTGGGCTCATTGCCGGAGCATCGAGCGGAAGGTCAGATTGATCCGCGGGGTTTTGATTTTCTTGGATTTCGGGATGCAGTGGAGCCAGTGAGTCTGGGTGCTGCCCTGCATGACGAGCAGGCTGCCGCTCTCCAGCAGCACGGAAATTTTGTCCTCACCGCGCTTGTGCTTGAGGCGGAATTCCCGTTCCGCGCCGAGGCTGACGGAGGCGATGGCGCTGTCCTTGCCGAGCGATTTCTCGTCGTCGCTGTGCCAGGCCATGCCCTCGTCGCCGTCGTGATAGAGATTGAGCAGGCAGGAGTTGAAGAAGGTGCCGGTGAGTTTCTCGACGAGCGATTTGAGCGCGGCGAGTTCCGGAGTCCAGGCGAGAGCGTGCTTGGTGGTGCCGGAGTAGCTGTAGGAGAAATTCGAATCGCCATACCAAGCGACTTTGCGGGCGGTGACGATGTGCTTGCCGAAAATGACGGCCTCGTCGTTTTTCCACGGGATTTCCCGCAGCAGCGTCTCGTAGTAGCGGCGGGTGTCCGCCGGGCTGAGGATCGGGCCGTGGTAGTTCACCGTGCCGTCGCGGGGCAGCAGGTTGGCGGCGGGGTCGTGGCCGAAGAGGTCCATGATCATTTCGAGGCTCGGTGGTTATCAATGCACCATCGACTTACGGATTACGGTTTTCAAGGTCCGAGGATTTCAAAAGCCGCTCGCTTCTCATCACATAAACGATCAAAACGAGATCACCTTCCAGACGATAAAAAATTCGCAACGGGCCGACAACGAGATGCCTGTAGCGGGAGTCCGGCAGGTCGTGAGGGACTGGACACATCTCCGGAAATCCCTGCAGCAGTTCGGCCTTGGCAAAAACCTTGCGGATCAAACGGCGCGCGGCGGATGGATCGTCGAGGGCGATATAATCCGCGATCTGTTCAAGATCCTGAAGGGCGGGTTCCGACCAGATCAATCGAGCCATCGCGACATTCGGGTTTTCGCCTCATCATGGGTCACCGTCCGTCCTTCCTGAATCGCCTTCTCACCCTTCGCGATGCCCTCAAGCAGCCCGATTCGCGACTGCATCGCCTCATAGGTCGATACGTCCACCAGATAGGCGGCGGCCAAGCCGTGTTGAGTGATCAAAACCGGCTCCTTTTCATCAGCAATCCTCGCGATCAACTCGGTGGCTCTCCTCTTCAGCGTGGTCACCAATTCCGTTCTCATGCAGTGACATTAAAATGCCACTCATGGATTCACAACGATTTTCCGCCCTCCCGATCCAAGAGCGCGCGTTTGCGCTCCACACCCCAGCGGTAGCCGGAGAGATTTCCGTCGCTGCGGACCACGCGGTGGCACGGGATCGCGACGGCGATGGCGTTCGCCGCGCAGGCCTCGGCGACGGCACGCACGGACTTGGGACTGCCGATTTTCTCGGCAACTTGCGCGTAGCTCAAGGTCGAGCCGGCGGGGATTTCGCGCAGCGCCTGCCAGACGCGTTGTTGGAAAGCGGTGCCGCGGACGTCGAGCGGGAGGGCGGGCTTGAGCTTCGGATTTTCCACACAGGCGATGATTTCCGCGAGGTGGTCATCGCCGCGAGTCAGCCGGGCTTTGGGAAATCTCCGCTGCAGTTCGGTGACTAGCAGCTCCCGGTCATCGCCCAGCAGAATGGCGCGGACGCCCTTTTCCGAAGATGCGGCGAGCACCAGGCCGAGGGTGGATTTTTCTACGGAATACCTGAGCACCTCGGGGTCGGAATCGGCCATGACGGTGACTTTTGCACGCGATCGGCGGGCGGGCGAGGGATTTTTGCGGGCGAACGCAACCGTTGCCGGGGGGGGATTTCTCGTTTATATCCCGAGCAGAAATGAATTCGCCCGCACCCCTGCGCTACTGCCCGGACTTGCTCCAATACTCCCGCCGGATCACCCGCGAGGTGATGGTGGGAAATGTCGGGGTCGGCGGCGACAACCCGATCCGCGTGCAGTCGATGATCACTTCCGACACACGCGACACCGCGGCCTGCGTCGCGGAGGTGCTGGGTCTGGCGGAGGCCGGTTGCGAAATCGTGCGGATCACCGCGCAGACGAAAATTTACGCCGCGAACCTGGAAAACATCGCCCGCGAAGTGCGCGCGGCGGGCTGCCAGGTGCCGCTGGTCGCCGACATCCATTTCAAACCCGACGCCGCGCTCGAAGCCGCGAAGTGGGTGGAAAAAGTTCGGGTCAATCCGGGCAACTTCGTGGATAAGAAAAAGTTCGAGATCCGCGAATACAGCGATGACCAATACGCCGAGGAACTCGAACGCATCCGCGAGCAATTCACGCCGCTGGTGGCGCTTTGTAAGGACCTCGGCCGGGCGATGCGCATCGGTACGAACCACGGCTCGCTATCCGACCGCATCATGAACCGCTACGGCGACACGCCGCTCGGGATGTGCGAGAGCGCGCTGGAATTCGCCCGTTTGGCGCGGGAAAATGACTATCACAATTTCGTCTTCTCGATGAAGGCGTCCAACCCGAAGGTGATGATCGAGGCCTATCGCCTGCTCGTCGCCCGGCTCGTCGCGGAGGGCCCGGACTGGAACTATCCGATCCACCTCGGCGTGACCGAAGCGGGCGACGGCGAGGACGGCCGGATCAAGAGCGCCATCGGCATCGGCTCGTTGTTGGCTGACGGTATCGGCGACACCATCCGCGTCTCGCTGACCGAGGACGCGATTTACGAAATCCCGGTCGCGCAGGCGTTGGCGGCGCCCTTCAACGAGCGCAGCAAAGTTGAAGGTGGCTGCGGCGTCTCGCCGCAGGCCGTGTTTGAGGCGTCTCGCCGCAAGTCCCTCTCCGAAGACGCCAAAACCACCCGCATCGACTGGGAAAATGTCGAAAAAACCTCCGCGACTTTCCTCCCCCACTGGAAACAAGACGGCGCAACCTACGCCGTCACCTTTCGCCTCGCCGACTCCCTGCCTGCCGAATTCATCACAAACTATCAAAACCACCGCGACCAACTTCACCAAGAGCTCGACTCCCTCACCCATTCCGGCGACTCCCGCAGTTCTCTGGAAAAAATCACCGACCTGCGCAAACAACTCACAGACCTGCAAGCCGACTGGATCGACCCTGAGTTGGATCGCGGCCACGGAGCTTGCATTTTCAAAGACGCATCACTCGCCGCGTTGGTGGCGGACGCGATGGCTCATTTCGATGGAAAACGCTACGAGCTGCTCGCCTGGTGCGTGATGCCCAACCATGTGCACGCCGTTCTCAGACCGGCGGAAGGGGAGTTGTTGGAGAAAATCCTCCATTCATGGAAAAGCTTTACTGCGCATGAAATCAACAGGCGCTTGGGGACCAGCGGGGCTGTCTGGCAGAAGGAAAGTTACGATCATCTGGTGAGGGATGGTGAGGATTTGAGAAATCAGGTGGGGTATGTGATGAGGAATCCGGTGAAGGCGGGGATGGGAGATTGGCGGTGGGTCGGGTGCGTTTATGAGGAACTCGCTGCGGGACGCAGCGAACACGGCCTGCGGCGAGACGCCGCAGCCACCCTCGCACCTGCGGCGCTCACTGAAGATTTCGTTCCCTCGTACGATCCATTTTCCTATGAGAAGCGCGCGAGCTCCACGCTCACGATCATGGGTCACGAGCTTGGCGGGGAGAAGACCGTGCGTGTCTTCACGACCCAGGAACGCTGGAACGCTCTCGCACACAAGATCGCCGGGATGGGCGATTTCAAACCGGAGATCATCCTCGAAAAATCCGGCGTCGTGGAAATCGACCCGCGCGACGAAGCGGCTATTTCCGCGCTCAATTCCGAGACGGAACCGCGGCTCGTCACCGTCGCGGACGGCCTCGATCTGGAAGTCATCCACGCTTTCCGCCAGCTCGCCTTCCGCGTTGATCCGCGGCATCCGATCTTGCTGAAAGACACGCTCCACCCGCCGACCGGCGAGACGGATTTCATCGCCGCGCTGCTGCCCGCCGCGCGGAACATCGGCTCGCTGCTTTGCGACGGCATCGGCGACGCGATCCTGGTGCGAGGAGAAACCGCGCCTGGCCAATCGCTGCGGCTCGCCTATAACATTCTGCAAGCCGCCGGCACCCGCATCTTCAAAACCGACTACGTCGCCTGTCCGAGCTGCGGCCGCACGCTTTTCAACCTCCAGCACACCACCCAGAAAATCCGCGCCGCCACCGGCCACCTCAAGGGCGTGCGGATCGCCGTGATGGGCTGCATCGTCAACGGCCCGGGCGAGATGGCGGACGCGGACTTCGGCTACGTCGGCGGCGCGCCTAACAAAATCAACCTCTACGTCGGCAAGACCGCGGTGAAGTTCAACATCCCGGAAGCCGAAGCCGTCGCGCGCCTCACCGACCTGATCCGCGAGCATGGAAAATGGGTGGACGCACCCGAGCCCGCCAGCGTATAAACAAGATTCCATGGCCGACACCGACACGCTCACCCACACCGAGGAGGCGACCTCGCTCGACGTTCCGTGGAACGTCGTCGTCCACGATGATCCGGTGAATCTGATGGGCTACGTCACCTTCGTGCTGATGAAAATTTTCGGTTACGAGAAAAAGAAAGCCGACATCCTGATGATGCAGGTCCACCGCCAAGGCCGCTCGATCGTCTGGTCCGGCGAGCGCGAAAAAGCCGAGTTCTACGTCCAGCAGTTGCAGGCCCACCAGCTGAAAACCTCCCTGGAAAAAGCCGAATGAAAGCGATGCCCACTCTCGAAGGCGGCCTCCGGATCGACGCGGAGAATTTCAGCGACTGGACGGTGCTCCGGTCCATCGTCGCCGATGCGGGCGCGGCCAACGGCGTCGATCTCGCCAGCCGCCTCGGCGCGCTCATCAGCGAGGACGCCGGCGCGGAGGACTGGGAAGAATACATCGTGCCGGATTTGCGCGAAGGCTTCCAAGACGACCTCGCGCAAATCGGCGCCAACATCGAGTCCGCGATTTTTGAAGTCGGTGGCGGACCTGGGCCTGTCTGGATCAGCCGCGACGACGTTTTACCGTGGTACAGCGCGCTCAACCAGGCGCGGCTCTCGTTAGAGGAAATTTTTCATTTCGGCCCCGGCGAAGACATCGATCCCGCCAACCTGCCACCCGCCAAGCGCGCCGCCTACATCCGCTCCAGATTCTACTGCGCCATCCAAGGCCTGTTGCTGGATCACGTGATGAAGTGACCGCCGGAAACCGACATGCAAAACTCTATCGATTCGAAACCCCTCATCCTCTGGCTGCTAGGCGACGGCAAGCCGGGCCACGAAAACCAATCCCTCGGCCTCGCTGACGCGATCGCCCGCCAGACCCACTGCGAGGTCCACCGGATTTCCATCGCGGGAAAGCGGGGTTTGCTCACCCGCATCCAGGCCGCCGTCCAGGCGAGCGCCGGTTTGCCGCGACCCGATCTGATCATCGCCGCCGGCCATGCCACCCACCCCTCGCTACTCTGGCTGGCCCGTAAACACCGGGCCAAAAGCATCGTCCTGATGTGTCCCAGCCTGCCGATGGGCTGGTTCGACCTGTGCATCGTGCCAAGCCACGATTTCAAAAATCCTCCCCGGCGGGAAAACGTCATCGTCACCCAAGGCGCGCTCAACCGGGTGGCCCCGCCCGACGGCGGAGAGCGAGGCGGTGGTCTGATTCTCATCGGCGGCCCGTCCGGCAACCACGGCTGGGACGGGGAAACGCTCATGGCCGCTCTCGCAGAAATCACCGCCACGGGCACTTGGCAGCTCACCGACTCCCGCCGCACTCCCGCAGGATTTCTCGATGAAATCCGCAAGCGGCTGCCCGCCGTCGAGGTCTTCCCGCATCAACAAACCCCGCCCGACTGGCTGCCCGCAAAACTCGCCGCGGCGGAAAGTGCCTGGGTCACGGAAGACTCGATTTCGATGATCTACGAAGCGCTCACCTCCGGAGCCAGCGTCGGCCTCTTGCCGATGCCACGAAATCAAAACCACTCGCGCGTCCTGCGCGGCTTGGAGCGACTGGTCGCCGACGGCTTCCTCTCGCCATTCGCGGAATGGCAAAATGTCAGGCAGCTCAAGGAACCACCGTCCATCCTGCGTGAGGCCGACCGCTGTGCGGCATTGGCGGTTCGAGACATATCCTTGTAAATTGTATTTCAAAAAAGCAATTTACAAGGTGGATTTCCCGACTCGTTCCTCGCGCCGGATGAGCCGCAATCCCTGACCTTGCGGAAGGATTTCGTGGAAAGCCGGACGAAGTATGGTTCTGGCAAACCCAAGCGGGTGCGGAGCTCGACCTGCTGGCGATGGCGGGTGGTAAGCGGATTGGCTTCGAAATGAAACTATCCGAATCTCCGAGGACCACCGAGTCGATGCATATCGCCATGCAAGACCTCCGGCTCGATCACCTTTACGTCATCCATCCCGGTGACCTCCGATTCGCTTTGGACGAGAAAATCACCGCCCTGCCCGCCAAGGAAATCCCCTCGCTGGCCGCGCCATTTTAAGCTGTTCGATCTAAAACCGCCATTCCAGAATCGCCACACGCCCATGGCTCAACACATCATCACTCTCAAATGGGGAGATCGCTACGGACCGGAGTATGTGAACCGGCTCGCCTCCGCCGTGCGTCGTCACACCAAGACGCCGGTGTCCATTGTCTGTTTCACCGATGATGCGGTGGGCATCGACCCGTCGGTAAAAATCTTCCCGATCCCGGAAATCGATCTTCCGGCAGCGCAAATGGTCACCGGTTGGCGTAAAATTTGCCTGTTCCGCCGGGATCTGCCAATTGAGGGGCTCGGACTCTTTCTCGATTTGGACATCGTGGTCACCGGTTCGCTTGATGACTTTTTCACCTTTGGAAACGAGGATGACATCCCGATCATTCACAACTGGTTGCCCGCCCATAAAACGCTCTTCCGCCCGGATCCGCAGATCGGCAACTCGTCGGTATTTCGTTTTAAATTGAACCAATGCGGCTTCGTCTGGGACCAGTTCCACCAGGAAAAGGAATGGGCACTGGCAAATTTCCGCCCTCCGCAATCGTATCTCACGCATTGCATCCGCCCGCGCATGAAGTTCTGGCCCGCCGAGTGGGTCCGCAGCTTCAAACGCCATTGCCGCCCAATATTTCCACTCAATCTGATTCTAGAACCCAAGCTACCCAAGGATGCACGCATCATCGCCTTCCACGGTAAGCCGGACCCGGATGACGTCATTAACGGCTACAAGGGAGCCAAAATCCACCACCACACACGTCCCGCAACTTGGGTCGCCACACACTGGAGTTAAAATGCCCACCAATGCATCCACGATCGCCAAAATAGGAGTCCTTGAATTTCGATATGGAAACTCATCGCGCTTCAAAAAGCACCTGCAGCGGACAGGTAGCTATGCCATCAACATCGGTGATTGGATTCAGAGCTTCGCAGTTGAATCACTCGTAAAACGCATCCGAGGAGCGGAATTCGATATTACCAGAATCGACAGGGACAGTCTGCCGTCCTATCAGGGACCGCCGGTGAAACTGATCATGAATGCATGTTTCACCGCGCATTGTTTTCCCCTGCCCAGCCAGATTGAGCCTATCTTCATTGGATTCCAGACCTCCAATCCAGAGTTGATCCGCGAGCACGTCGAATTTTTCACGGGTCACCAGCCCATCGGCTGCAGGGACACCACCACACGCGACCTCTTTCTTGCGCAGGGTGTGGATGCTTATGTCACAGGTTGCCTCACGATGAGTCTCCCTAAGCGAGAGGTGCAACCGCAAACGCGGAAGACGTTTTTGATCAGCGGCTCAGGCGCTGGAGAAATGCCCAAACAACTCAGAAAATACTGCCCTCCGCCGGTCCTGCAAAACTCGATCAAAAAGTACCAGCGGGAACAGATGCCCGCCTGCCCATTGCGCGATGAGGATGTGCTGATGGCCATGCGTCTGGCCGAAGAACTGCTCAAGACTTATCAGGAGGAGGCGTCGTTGGTGGTGACTCCGCTGCTTCACGCCGCCGGGCCCTGCATCGCGATGGGTATCCCCGTGATTCTTGCGCGAAAGGATTTCAATGATCGATTTACGGCAATCAGTCGGGTTCTACCAATTCACACACCAAGGGACTTCACTGTGATCAACTGGAACCCTCAATGTCCTGATTTGTCGGAACTCAAGGAATGTCTTCAATCCCTCGTAATGAGAGCGTTGGAGGGGAATGGACCGAGTGTCTCCCAAAGGAATTTTCTGAAGGAGTTTTATGAGAAAGAATACGGACCCACCCATCAACTCATTGCGGCGCGGGAAACACGAGAATCTCTATCCATCTGGAGGCGCCTTCCCCTGCTCAAGTACATGTTCCGCGCCTGAAATGACTGGCTATACGGAAACACTCATTCATCAGAAATAAGATTATGCTTCTCATCACTGGTTGTGGCCGCAGCGGCACGCATTTCACCTCGGAACTACTCAGACAAATGGGTTTCGATGTGCCTCATGAACATGTGGGTAAGGACGGCACCGCATCATGGAAACACGTCGTTTCCGGGACTTTCGTTTACATCGGCAAAAACCGTGAGGTCAAAATCGATTCCGATGGCTTTACCCATATTCTCCATCAGGTCAGGCACCCACTGAAGGTCATCGCATCTATGCAGACGTTCAGCGATTCGACCTGGCACTACATGGCCAGGTTCATTGATCTCAATCTGAAGGCATCGCCTGTTCACAGGGCGATGCAGGCATGGGTTGGTTGGAACGAACTCGTCGAATCCAAGGCTTCATGGAGATTCAAAATCGAGGACTTGCCCTCCAATTTCGAAGTTT
Source organism: Luteolibacter sp. (assembly GCF_058122085.1). Taxonomy (NCBI): domain Bacteria; kingdom Pseudomonadati; phylum Verrucomicrobiota; class Verrucomicrobiia; order Verrucomicrobiales; family Verrucomicrobiaceae; genus Luteolibacter; species Luteolibacter sp. Next base: position 26,451 of record NZ_JBIKBQ010000009.1, read on the forward strand.
TTTGTGAAAAGGCAGGGCTGCCTGTGCAAGTTATCCCGGAGGTGTCCCACAAGGCGAAGGATTCGCGTACAGATCGATTCTCCGCCGTTTACTGGGAAGATTTGGTCGAACTCGATTTGAAACTCGCCGAGTGTGTCAGAGAAATGGCGCTGCGTTATGGCTATGAGAATATCGCCAGTGCCCCCCCGCCTGCACTCAAGACTAGGAAGTCCGGCATTTCGGTTCTGAAGTTCCTCAACCGCCGCCGCTGACAAATTCCCGAGCGCTCATGAATGTCTGGTCCATCGATATCGGCCTGCCCGGACACACCCTGCAGGTGGAGGCGGTGAATCGCATTCTGGAAGTAAAAGCTAGTGCAAGATGCCAGCGAATCGACGGTCGCCTCAGCGTGCGTGGTGGCGTGCGCTGCATCACGAAACGAATCATCGATCACATACCAACCCGTCTCATCCCGACATTGATGAAAACGATGTACCGGGGAATTTCACTGCCGCCGGGCACGCCGGATCTGATTCTCACCAGCGGTAGCGGCAGTGTGCCCCTTTGCCGACTATTAAAACGCCTCACGGGTGCCCCTGCGGTTTTCCTTGGTGAACTGCATCCTCCGAGATCCATCTATCTGGATCTGGTTGTTTCCCCAGTCACACTGGATCTTGATCATGAATTGCTCGCACCCCTCACTCAGACCGGGCGCACTCCGGAGCAAGCCATAGAAGCCGCCCAAGCTTGGTGGCCCGCAGGAGTGCCACAGAACTGTTGGTCCATGATCATCGGGGGAGACGGCAAGGCCCACACTTATCTGCCCGAGGAGTGGGCCGCGCTTGGCCATGCCATGAATGATGCTGCCCGCAAGAATGGCATCCGCTGGCTAATCACCACCTCGCGCAGGACCGGTGTTGATAATGAACGCCTGTTGCGCGAAACGCTCGATCCGTCACTGGTTGCGGATGCTATATGGTGGGCGGATGCCCCGAAGAAAGGACTCATGGCTATGGTCGGCGCGGGGCAGCGCGTCTTCGCCACCCGAGACAGCCTCACCATGATTTCCGAGGTCATCGCCGCCAAAGGGCGGGTAGAAGTCGTCTGTCCGCGCACCAGCCTGCTGAAACCCGCCGCAGTGTATGAACGCTATTTAAAGCGCCTAGAGGATGAGGGTTATATGATTTCCCACAGTATCGGTAAACTTGCGGATTTAGAAGGAGCGGAGCCTATGGTCCGCATCTACGAACAACAGTCAGCATTTGAGGAGGAATTGGTCAGCCGCATCAGAACTCTTGTGGCGCGGTGATGTTGAAATGCTATCGAATCTGGAGTGGGTGCGGTCGGCAACCGCGCGGCGGCGTGCCTGTAGAACCTCCATTTACCATTGAAGTTATCTCTGCGGAATTACTCTCTACTTGCCTTCACTCCGGATTCTCCCAATGTTCGCTTCAGTCCGAAAATCGACACTTTAGCAAGCATCACCCGGTGGCATACAGCCAGGCAAGGCAACGCAAAATTCACGAATGACATCTTCTTTTGATAGCCCCATGCGTCTCTGGCTGATTGATACTGGCATTCCGGGTCATACCGTGCAGGTAGCGGGACTCGGGCGGATTCTGGAGGACCAATCCGGAGCAGTTGGCGAATGGATTCATTGCCGTCTTCGCGTCCGCGGGATTCTCCGGGGAGTTGCGCGGACTGCGACCCGCCATGCTCCTGCCGTCCTAGCTCGCCTGCTGGCCCGATGTTGCTATCGCGATCTCGTGCTGCCGACCGGTCGACCGGATGTCATCATCGCAAGCAGTGGTGACAGCGCGTATCTGGCAAGACTGCTTGGCCGCCTCACTGGAGCGGTCACCGTTTTCATCGGCGAAGTGCAGCCCTTTCCGCCCGAGTGGTTTGATCTCGTGGTATTGCCAACTGACTCGGCGTTAAAGAATGCGATCACGGTACCGCTCATGGAAACCGGGCAAACCCCCGAACGTGCCGCCGCCGCCGCCGTCGCTTTCTGGCCACGGGGAACCCCGGGGAACTGCTGGTCGGTGCTCATCGGCGGATCGAGCCGCAGCCATCGATTCACGGCGGAAGATTGGCGTGCCATGGCAATCGCCATGAACCGATTGGCCCATGCTCACGGAATCCGCTGGCTACTGACTACTTCCCGCAGGACAGGAAAGGAGGCGGAAGATATTATGCGCGCTACACTGGAGCCATCGGTCATCAAGGAGGCGATATGGTGGCTAGATGCACCGAAAAAAGCGGTGGCGGCATTTTTGCATGCTGGCGAGAGAGTGTTCGTCACCCGCGACAGTCTGACGATGATTTCCGAGGCCATCGCCGTGAAAGGACAGGCCGTGGTCGTGGTCCCGGCCGAGTGTCGGATTAGCCGAGGCAGCATGATGGATGAATACCTGGGCCGTTTGGAACTCCAAGGGAGAATCCAGCCGTTCAGGGTGGATGCATTGGAAAGCCTAGACGTTCCGGCAAAACTGCCTCCGATGAGCGAATCTCTCACGGCCTTTTCCGTGGCCTTTTCACAACGCATCCGAAATCTGTTGGACGCAAAAGAGCGCCATTGATCATGCGGTGAGAGTTTCCAGCCGAGGTTCAGAAGGATTACTTCTGGAATCGATGCCTCAGCGAGACACGGACTTTTTCGATGCCGTATGACATGCCGTTGATCCAACTGCGACGGATCAGTTTGTGACGGCTGGCAATCGTCTCTCCTGCGGTGGCGGGCGCGTCACTCGGTTGGTGGCGCTGATTGACGAAACGTGCGATCTGAGCAATGGGAGCGTATTCCTCGACCACTCGGCGGCGACTTTCCAAGATGGCGTTCAGGTTTTTTTCGTAAAGTCGGTCACGCATCGCCCGCCGGATCATTTCGGCGGCGGCATCAACATCGGCGATATCGATGCGCAGGAAACTCGCTTCAGGGAAATACTCTTCGGCGTTCGGACAACCATAGTAAACGGGCATGCAGGCACCTAGAAAAGGATCCGCTAGTTTTTCCGTCCAATGGTGAGGTCCAAGGAAATTCTCGATGGCGACGTGGTATTTGTAGGGATCGAGCGCATCCGCCTTGTCGGTGACGAAACGAATGCCCTTTCCAAACAGCTCCATTTCCGGGATGCTTTTTTTGAGGTCCATCACGAATTGATAGCGTCGAGCATGGAGCGTGTGACCTTGTTGTTTGACCGAGCACACGGCTGAGATTTCTGCGGTTTTGGCGAGAGGGATAAAATCCCGGATGGTGTCGTAAGCACCGCGCGGATTGCTCCTTGAATAAAACCAGATAAGCCCGGGCTGGCAGCGGACCGCCCCAGGGTGATAGATCACCCATGGCTCCTGGCTGGTCAGCACCCAGCCGAACTGATTGAGAAATCGTGAGCCATAAACTTTGATAGTGGACGGCTCGGTAGTGATGAGCAGAGTATTTCTGCGGGAACAGGCAAGCGCCTCTTCCCACAAGGTGCCACGCTCGCCGGCAACCGACGGGAGATCGTCATACACCACCAGCCAGTCGTATTCGCGGCAGTTCCGATCAAACGTAAACTCGCAGTTTCCCCATACGGTATGACCGGGGCTACCATTCGGGAAACGCAGGAACCAGCTTCTGCCATCATTTCCGGGCTTCGATCTAGTAAGTAGTTTGATGCGGATCGGTCGGCTTTTGGAATCGCTCATGCGTTGCTGCTGACAATTTGATTTTCCGTGGCCGCCGAATTCAGGCTTTGAAATACTTAGCAGGTTTAAAACCGAGTGCGTTGCGGGTGTCCACCAGCGGAATTGGATAGGCTGAGAAATCGAAGGTTTTGTATTCGTCGTGGCCGGTGGCAAGGACGATGAGGTCGTAATCCGGGGTGATGGCTGGAACTGATTTACGGCCAGCGTATGCCGCATGCTCGCGGGTTTTCGGAATCACCGGGACGTGGGGATCGTGGTAGGAAACGCGTGCACCGAGAGCTTCGAATTTTTCGATGAGCTTGTAGGTTGGGGACTCGCGGTCGTCATCGACGTTGGCTTTGTAGGCGAGGCCGAGGATGAGAATGCGCGAGTTTTTGACGGACTTGCCCTCGCCGTTGAGCGCCTCGAAGGCGACCTTGACGACGTGGTCTGGCATGGCGGTGTTGATCTCGCCGGCGAGCTCGATGAAGCGGGTGTGTTGGCCGAATTCGCGGGCTTTCCATGTCAGGTAGAATGGGTCGATCGGGATACAATGGCCGCCGAGACCGGGACCGGGGTAGAAGGGCATGTAGCCGAAGGGTTTGGTTTTTGCGGCTTCGATGACTTCCCAGATGTCGATGTCCATTGCGCCGTAAACGAGTTTGAGTTCGTTGACCAAGGCGATGTTGACGGAGCGGAAGATGTTTTCGAGCAGTTTGGTGGCTTCGGCGACGCGGCAGGAGCTGACGGGCACGAGTTTCTGGATGGCCCGGCTGTAGAGAGTGAGCGCTTTTTCCAAACAAGCGGGAGTCAGGCCGCCGACGACTTTGGGTATGATGGCGACTTTGCTATCCGGGTTACCGGGATCTTCGCGCTCAGGAGAAAAGGCGAGATGGAAATCGGTGCCGGCAGTGAGGCCGGAGCCTTCTTCCAGGACGGCGCGGAGTTCGCCGTCAGTGGTGCCGGGGTAAGTGGTGGATTCGAGGACGACGAGCGTGCCTTTTTTGAGGAATGGAGCGATCGCCTTGCCGGTGTTGAGCACGTAGCTGAGGTCCGGTTCGCGGAAGTGGTTGAGTGGTGTGGGTACGCAGAGAATGACAGCTCCCACCTCGCCGACGCGGGAAAAATCGGTGGAGGCCTCCAGTTTCCCGGAGTTTCGCTGGGTGGCAATTTCCTCAGCGGAAACGTGCTTAATATAGCTTTCTCCGGCATTGATGGCGTCCGTCTTGCGTGGATCGATGTCCAGTCCGAGGACAGTGGCTCCAGAACGTGCAAATTGCAGCGATAAGGGAAGACCGACATACCCGAGTCCGACGATGGCAATGTGATTCATGAAGCGGCTGAGACCATGCATCACCGTGTCAGGTGATGGGTAGGAAAAAAATTCAGCGGACGAGCTCCCGATAAACGGCGAGAGTCGCACGGCACATCGCCTCCAGCGTGAACGGTGCGCCCACTGACAATGGCCGAGGGCAGGTTTGGATGATAGCTCGCGCGACTTCAACCAGCCGCACCCGGTCGCCCAAGGGCACGCGTCCAGCGGGGAAAAGGGTGCCGAGTAATTCACCGACGCCGCCACAATCGTAGCCGATGACCGGTTTCCCGAGGGCCATGGCCTCCAGCACGGTGCGACCGAATGATTCGGGCTGTTGGGAAAGCGCGCAAACGAGATCGCTTGCCGCCATCACTTCCCGGATGTCGGAGCGGTGGCCGAGGAAAGTGACATCATCGGCGATGCCGAGGGCTTGAACCACGGCGTGAAGCTCTTCTAGATAGGCGTGTTTTTTTTCATGGGTGTCCCCGGCGATGAGGCCGTGCACCGGAATTCCTTCGCGTTTCAAGGCGGCGATGAGGGTAAAAAAATCCTCGTGCCCCTTCAGCCGCGTGATCCGGCCGGGCAATAGCAACACACATTTACCCGCGAGGCCCGCTTGTTCGGAATACCAGCGGTCGAGCCATTCCGCAGGCGGCTGGAAATCCGCGCCGTAGTCACCCGGCTCGATGCCGCGCGGGATGACCCGGATGTTTTCCGCAGAAGTCTTTGGATAGTTTTCCAACACATGACGATGGATGCTTTCGGAAACGGCAATCACCCGCTCGCCTTTCGTCATGACGGCGGAGTAGGCGTTGACCGAATAAAAGCCGTGGACGGTGGTGATCAGGCGGGGGCGCGTGCGCCGATCCATGCTCTTCCACGCCAGCCATGCCAGCCATGCCGGGAGGCGCGAGCGGATGTGGATGATGTCGGGTTTTTCCGTGATGAAAAGTTTCCGCAGGCGGGGAATCTGGGCCAGCGAGGCGAGCGCCTTCCGGTGGACTGGCATCTGGATGTGGCGCGAACCGGCTTTTTCCAGATCCGCGACCTGCCGTCCGCCGTTGGAAATGACGAGGGATTGATGCCCTTCGCGGACCAGGTGCGCGGCGACTTCCAAGGTGCCGCGTTCGACGCCGCCGGCATTGAGCTCGGGGAGGATTTGGATGATTTTCATGGCGGCGGGCGCAGGGAAATAAAGGGGATGGCTTCACGCCGAGCGGCTTTGACCAAGGCCTTGGGTGCCGCGCTGGTCAGGATGTAATCGACCGGCAAGCCTGCGGCCAGATCGATCCCGGCGATGGATTTTTGAAACGTTTTGCGGTCCGCGATGGGCGGGGCGGTATGGATGATTGGCGAGCCGGGCAGCCAGGACGGCTTCTCCTGGCCGGGAGCCAGCACGATTTCGTAAATCACATCCGGGTGCGACCATTCCTCGGGCGGTCGCCAGGAAGCGGGAGCGCCCGCCAACCACAGCAGCGCGCGGTGCGGCTTGCCTTCGCCGCACGCGTCGGGTCCCAGCCAATCCCGGATCGTGCGGTTTTCGCGGATGTAAAGCTTCCACCGCTCCTGCAGCCAGAAGACATCCGTGGGGCTGGCACGCATCGCTTGCTCAAGCGCCGCCATGCAATCGGCCGTTTTCAAAGGGGGTCTCACCGGGTGATAGCGGACTCTCCATTTCCCCGGCGCATCGGTGCTCAGCGACATCGCGAGCACCTCGGCCTTGCTGCGGCGGGCCATCAGGCTGGGCACCGGGCTCGCCCGCGTGAGTCGGCCGAAAAACCGCACCAGCTCGCCCTGGTTACCGACGCGTTGGTCCGCGAGGATGCCGATCAGGCTGCCTTCGCGGAGAAATCCGGTGACGTGGTGGAGGCTGTCGCGCTTTGAGAAAAGACGGGTGCCGTCCGTCTCGCGCTGCGCCACCACCCGCGCGTTCATCAGGGGATTATTCAGCGGCCGGTAAAACGCGCCGATCTTGTGACCCTGTGGAAAAAGGCGGTTCATCCGGCTGAGGATTTCCCAGTTTCCCATGTGACAGGGTAGAAGCACCAGCCCCGCGCTGCCGGACATCGCGTTTTCGATGAGTTCCTGGTTTTCCACCGTCAGCATCGCATCGATCCGTTTGGCGGAAAGCCGCGCGGTGTGGGCGGTGGAAAACAAGTTCGCGCCGGTGCGGCGGATGGTTTCCTTGGCCATGCGCTGGAGCGTGGGGAGGTCGTATTCGCCATAAAACGCGATCCGTAGATTTCGCAAAACGATCTGCCGCCGCAGCGGCATGAAGTGCCAGGCGATGCCGCCGAGTATCTCGCCGATGCGGAACACCCACGAGCCCGGCAGCCGCCCCGCGATTTCCTCAACGCAGGCGTATGCCAGACACTCGGCCCGCCATTTCCAGCGCTTGGAATGATCTTGGGAATCAACCTTGAGCGGACCGATTTTGCTCATACTGGAGGCGGTAAAGATGGGCGTAGAGGCTGTTCGAGTCGCTGATGAGCGCATCGTGGGAACCACTGGCGACGAGGCGGCCGTTCTGCATCACATGGATGGTGCGGGCGTTGCGGATGGTGGAAAAACGGTGGGCGATGACGATGGTGGTGCGGCCTTGCATGAGGCGGTCGAAGGCGAGTTGAATTTGTTGTTCGGACTCGCTGTCGAGGGCGGAGGTTGCCTCGTCAAGGAGCAGGATGGGCGCGTTTTTCAAAAACGCGCGGGCGATCGAGATCCGCTGGCGCTGGCCACCGGAGAGGCTGCCGCCATTTTCACCCACTTCGGTGTCGTAGCCGAGCGGTTGCTCGAGGATGAAATCGTGGGCGAAGGCGTCGCGGGCCGCGGCTTCGATTTCCGCATCGGTCGCGTCCAGTCGGGCGAAGCGGATGTTGTTGCGGAGGGTGTCGGAGAACAGGAAAGTGTCCTGACTGACGAGGGACATGTGCTCCCGCAGCGAGGCGGTTTGCAGCTGCCGGATGTCCTGACCGTCGATTTCGATTTGGCCGCAATCACTTTCATAGAAGCGCTCGATGAGGTTGAGCACGGTGGATTTCCCGCTGCCGGACGGGCCGACGAGGGCGGTCACATAGCCGCCGGGGCAGGCGAGGGAAACGTCGTGGAGCACCGGCTGGCCGGGGCGATAGGAGAAACTGACGCCGCGGAGGTCGATGTCGCCGCGGGTGAGTTGGAGGGGTTTGGCGGTGGGCGCGTCCGGGATCGAGTGGTCGGCGTCGAGCACTTTATAAAGCATTTCCACGCCGACGAGTGAGCCGTGGAGGGTGACGTTCATTTTGGCGATCCGCTTGATCGGCTCGTAACAGAGCAGCAGCGCGGTGAGGAAGGCGATGAGCGAATCCCCGCTTTGGCCGTGGACCAGGTTGCGGTAACCGCCGTAGAAAACAATCGAGGCGACGGCGATTCCCCCCATGAATTCCATGGTCGGGCCGGTGCGGGCGGAGACGATGGCTTTCTTGTTGGAGAGTTTTTCGCCGTTGCGGATGGCCCCGTCAAAGCGACCGCGCATCGGGGTCTCCAGATTGTAGGATTTGATGAGCTTGCTGCCGATGATCGCCTCCTGAATGATGGCAATGACGCGGGCGAGGTTCTGGTATTGGGATCTGGAAAGTTTGCGGATGCGACTGATGATCGAGTTGAGAACCAAAAAGAGCGGGCCCAAGACGAAGAAGGCGGCGCAGGACAAGCGCCAGTCGAGGGTGAACATGGCGATCAACAGGGCGAGAGCGGTGAAGACATCCTGCACCCGCGTCATGAGCAGTTGCATCACGTTGCGGGCGGCGGTGGCCGCGTGGGAAACCCGGGTGATCAGGTCACTCGACGGAAAATGCACGAAAAACGCGAGCGACTGGTTGAGCAGGTGATTGGCGATGCGGCTCTGCTGGCGGGCGACGACGTTGTTGCCGATTTTGGCGAGGATCACCGAGGAGCCGTATTCGGAGAGCCCTTTCATCAGAAAAATGAGGACGATGGCGATGGAGACGCTGAGGATTTGAACCAAGCCGGGCTGCGATGACACGAAAAGGGAAGCGACGAAGCTGCTGAGCCGTTGGGTCCATTCGGCGACCAAGGGACTCCCGCCGCCCGTGGCGACCGACGTTTCTTTCAAGGCCTCGGCCGATCCAAAGACCACCGCGGTGACCTGTTTCATCATGAAGACCGACAAGGCCGTGGCCAGGGCGGTGCAGCCCATCAGAAGGAAAGCCAGCAGGTAGCGCCCGGTGTAGAGGTGGAAATTCTCGCGCAGAATCCTGGTAATGAGATTCCGGGTATTGGGATCGGCTAAAATCTTCGGTTTGGAATGGGACATGGCGGATGCGGCTGCACGTCAGCTTTTGCCAGTCACCTCTTGGAGCGCTTCTTCGAGCGCTTTCACCCGGGCGACGAGCTTCGGCAGGCGGCGGACGAGGGCTTGCAGTTTCATTTCCTCGCGGATCGGCAGGGCGGGTTTGCCGCCGTAAACCTCGTCGCCGGGAAGGTTGGTGGTGACTGCGGTGCGGGCGCTCAGCACGGCCTTGGAGCCGATCTTCACGTGGCCGGCGATGCCGACTTGGCCGGCGGCGGTGACGTAATCGCCGAGTTGCGAACTGCCGGAAATGCCGGTTTGGGAAATGATCAGGCAGTGTTTCCCGATCACGCAGTTGTGGCCGATCTGGACGAGATTGTCGATCTTGCTGCCTTCGCCGATGACGGTCTTGCCGAAGCGGGCGCGGTCGATGGTGGTGTTGGCCCCGATTTCCACATCGTCGCCGATTTCCACGATCCCGACTTGGTCGATTTTGACGTGGCGGCCTTCGTGAAATTCGTAGCCATAGCCGTCCGAACCGATGACGGCGCCGGGCTGGAGAATCACGCGGTCGCCCAGCACGCAGCGTTCGCGGATGCTCGCATTGGCCATGATGACGCAGTCTTTGCCGATGACCGCGTCTTCGGAAACGACGCTGTTCGGCCCGAGATCCGAGCCGTCGCCGACGACGGCTCCCGCCAAAACGACGGCTCCGGCCTGGACGCGGACTTTCGCGGGATCGAGCACGGCGGATGGATCGACGAAGGCCCGCGGGTGGATGCCAGGGGCGAACTGCCGGGTGGCTTCGGCGAAATGGCGGACCACCACGGCGAAGGCCAGCGATGGATTGTCCACGGCGATCAGCGCGGTGGCTTGCGGCCCGTCGGTCACGCCGCGTGAGACGATGACGGCGGCGGCGCGGGTTTGGAGAAACTGGCCGTGGTATTTCTCGTTGCCCAGGAAACTCACGTCATGGGGACCGGCGGCGTCGAGCGCGGCCATGCCGGTCAGAGACAAATCGAGCCCGCCCCGGACGATGTCACCATCGACCCAACGGGCGAGCTCGGAAAGCGTGAGGGCGAATGCCAACTCGGGAGTGGTCGGAGGTGTCCTCGGAATTACTCGGCAGGAGCTGGCACGGGTATTTCCGGCTTCGGATCGCCTGCGGCAGGAAGGGATTCGGCCGGCGCGTCCTTGTTGAGGTCTTTCAGGAGGCCGGCGGTGATGTCGGTGGCGTCCTTGGTGTAGAGGAGGAAGGGAACCTGCGAGGTGCTGAGGCCGGACTTGTCGAAGACGTAGTCGAAGTTATCGAGCTTGGCTTTTTCTTCCACCAGCTTGCGGATTTCCTCGAGGATGCCCTTCATGCGCTGGACCATTTTCTCGTTGAGCGCTTGGTTGCGGCGTTGGAGGAATTCGCGGCGCTCGCGGTCAAGGGCGATGCCTTCCTGTTGTTGCATCTGCCACTCCTTGAAGAGCGATTGCTTCTTCGAATCATTGAGGGAAGGGTCTTCAAGCTGCTTGCGGAGCTTGCCGAGGTTTTCCTCGAGTTCGCGGATGCGGGCGAGGCGCTCGTTGTTGTCCTTCTGGATGCGGGCGCGCTCCACGTTGATCTGCTTCTGGGCCTCGTTGGTGCGGTAGTATTGCTTGAAAAGCTCCTGCATATCCACCGTGGCGATGTTGAGCTTGCCGTCCTGGGCAACTGCCATGGTGGCGAACGATGCCGCGAAGGCGACGGCGAGAATGCGACGAATGAAGATCATTTGATAGATAAGTTGGGGTTCCAAAAGCGGAGTTCGTAGCGGAGCATGAACGAAAATTCCGGGGCGTCAACGCTCATCCGGCTGAGTTCCAGCGCGATGAATGAGGCGATTTGTCTAGGAATTATTTGTCGGAGCGTGACATGCGGAGGATCGCCCTTCCGCCAGCGTCGTGAAAATAGAGCAGGCCGTTAGCCTCCAGCTTGCAGGTTCTAACGGCCGCCAGGGCCTTGAAGAACGCGGTTTCCTGGCTCATCGTGGCGGAGGATATGCTTCCGGGGTCCTGTTGGCAGCTTTTTTTCTGGGTTTCGGGGTTTGAATCAGCGGGGGCGGAAACGGCTCGTCCGGGCGCGGTGCAGCGCTGTTTCTCAATGGTTCGCGGAATTGAGAATCCGGTCGATGAACTGCTGCATGCGCTGCAGCTTGTCCGCATCGATGAGCTGGCCGGAAACGGAGCTGCTCAGCCAGCTTTGGGCGATTTCCTCGGTTTTGCAGGACTTGCCGGCGGGGGCCACCTCGATGCGGGCGAGCTCGGAAAGCATGGCGGTCAGGGCGCGTTCACAGCCGTGGCGGATGTCGTCGTCGCCGGGCAGCGGGACCGGGGTCTGGCCGAGTTCGCCGAGGATTTGGGCGATCAGGGGAAAGCGGGCCATCGCCCGGTTGATCTCCTCTGCGGAGTGATTTCTAGCGGACGGGGAGGGCGGATTCACAGCGTGATTGGGTAGGGCGCTCATCGATTCGGGGTCACTATGTAGTGCCTGATTGTAAATTCCTAGTAACCATTTCGGCATTCTGCAGGCGGATCGCGGGAAAATCCTTACCCGGTCGCGTGATTGACGAGCCGCCGGGAGCGCCCGCAAATCGACCGACACGCTTGCTTGACGCCCGGCCCCGGGAGTGCGGAAACTACCAACCATGGCATGGAGGATTGAAGAAGCGGTCGCCCACGGCGAAATTGACAACACCGTCGAGGGTCGCACGACGGGCCGCGTCTGGCTGGCCGGCCGGGACGAACCGCTGATCCTCTCGCTCGACGGCGATTGCTGGCGGGATCTCGCCGGCACGCGGCTGCGGTTTGAAAACCCGGCGCCGAGGGCGGTGGCGGATTCGGACGCGCTGGACGTGGACCAGGCCGGAATCATCGGCGACATGACGGCCTCGCGGAAGAACAAGGTGCCGACGGTCAGCGAGGAGGAGTGCCACGAGCTTTATCAAAACCACCAGGACATTCCCCATGAGTGGCGGAACACGCTCTATCTGGAGTGGTTCAGCGAGATCAACGGGCGGGTGGTCATCGAGACCTCGGATTACGAGCTGACGATTTCCCCGCACGAGTGGGCGATGGACGAGGACGCGGAGGAGGCGCAAAAGCTGGCCAACCTCAACTCGATGCGCGATTTCATGGCGCAGGTGATCCGCCGCCCCGACTCGGACGGGCCGGAGCGGGAGGTTTGCGAGGAGCTCGATGAATTCGCCTGGGAGGAGCGGCTGAAGGAATCCGACCGGCTGACGGACGCCTATCAGGAAGTGCTGGAGAAATACATGGAGGACTCCGACAGCGAGCAGAAGGAGGCGTTCGTGATGGGCTGGGACGGCCTCCTCGACGCGCTCGCCGAGCGCGACGAGGCGGGCGAGGAGGATTTCCCGGGCGGCGGGATGAGCTACGGGGCGATGGAGGACATGGCTCTGGATTTCGATGACGACGAGGATGATTTCAGGGACCCGGACGACGAGTCGTTCGATGATGAAGAGGACCACCCGCTGCAAGTGAAAGCCCAGGAACTCGCGATGCGGGCGATGGACGTGATCGAGCGCGACGCGGGGCCCGGCACGCCTTCCTATCAGCTGATCACCAATCTCCTGCAAGTGAGCGGCAAGCTCGCCGGCGCGCTCTACGGCAGCGGGAGCGGCTACCAGCCGGAGACCGGCTTCGTGCTGGCGGTGCTGAAACGCTGCCTGAACTGGCTCAACGAAGCGGTCGGCGCTTGCCAGCGGCTGATGGAGTTGGAACGCGATCCTGACCAGCGGGCCGCCCTCGAACACATCCGCTGCTCGGCGTTTGAAATCCGCGACGGCATCGTGGAACTCCGCCGGGAGTTGAAGTAGGTTTAGCGCCGCAGCTTGCGGGTGATCATCCCGAGGGCCTCCTCGGCTTCCGTCACGCGCAGGATTTTCGCCGCGAGGAAATAGACTCCCGCCGCCGCGACGATGGTCGCGCCGAGGTAAGCCCCCTTGAGCAAGAACAGCGTCGCCGCCAGGTCCCGGAACAGGAAGCGGTTGGCCAACACGCAGACACCCGCCATCAGCGCGCCCGCCGCCACGAGTTTTCCCAACAGGACAAGCAGCGCTCCGGTCCCGAGGTCGCCCGCGAATTTCCGCATGGCGAGGAACAGCAGCAGGAAATTCACTGAGGCGGTGATGCTCGTCGTTAGAGCGAGCGACTCATGGCCCCATTTCATGACGAAGACGAAGAAGTAGTTGAACCCGAGGTTGAGCCCGAGCGCGAAAAGACTGACCATCATCGGGAACCAGCGCTTGTCGATGGCGTAGAACGCGGGCTGCAAGACCTTGAGCCAGGCGTAAAACAACAAGCCGTAGCCGTAAGCCCGCAGCGCTCCCGCCGTCTGCAAGCGGTCCACCGCGTCGAACGCGCCGCGCTCGTAAAGCAGGCTTACGATCGGCTCCGCCAGCAACACCAGCCCAAGCGTGGAGGGCAGCACGAGGAAGGCCACCAGCCGCAGCCCCTTCGCCAGCGTCGGCCGGAAGTCCGCGCCGATCCCGCCCACCGCCGCACGTGAAAGCGCGGGCAGCGTGACAGTCGCCACCGCCACGCCAAACACGCCGATGGGCAGCTGCATCAGCCGGAAGGCGTAGCTCAGCCAGCTCACCGCGCCTTCGCCGACGCCGTAGGCGAACATCGCGTTCACCACCACGTTGATCTGCACCACCGAGGCCGCGATCACCGCCGGACCCATCAGTTTCAAAATCTGCCGGACGCCGGAATCCCTCCAGTTGAAATCCGCCGCAAACCGGTAACCGACCGCCTTCAGGGCGGGTAACTGGCAGACGAGCTGCGCCAGCCCGCCGATCACCACGCCGATGGAGAAACCGACGAGACTCCGCGGTCCCCACGCCGGGTCCATCCAGTAACCGAACGCCGCGCCGCCGATCATCGAGCCGAGATTGAAGAAGCACGACGACAGCGCCGGCATGCCGAAGACGTTTCTCGCGTTGAGCATGCCCATCACCAGCGCCGCCAGCGAGACCAGCAGGATGAAAGGATACATCACGCGGACCATCGTCACCGTCAGCGCGATTTCCGCCGGATTATAGACCCGAGGCGACGAGCCGCCGCGCGAGAGGGATGTCAGCAGATCGACGATCCACGGCGCGGCCAGAATGCCCAGCAGCGTCACGCCACTCATGAAAACCGCCGCCAGCGTCATCATCTTGTTGGCCAGCGCCCACGCGGAACCCTCGCCGTCGGTTTTAAGGCGTTTGGAAAACGTCGTCACGAACGCCTGCGACAGCGCGCCTTCCGCGAACAAATCCCGCAGCAGGTTCGGCACCTTGAAGGCCAGATAGAAGCAGTCCATCCACTTGCTGCCGCCGAAGAGCCCGGCGAACATCATTTCCCGCGCCAGCCCGAGCACCCGGCTCGCCATCACGGCGGCGCTGACTTTCCAAGTGGCTTTGGCGGACATCAGGGGAGCAGCCGCTCGCTGCTGATTTCCACCTTCATCACGGCATGGCCGCCGGGCGGGAGGGTGGTTTGATTTTTGCCGACGTTGCCGGATTCCACGCAGACCATTTGCGGATATTCGTCGTCGCCGAAGTCGGGCATGCGCTTGGATTTGTCGATCCACGGGTTCCAGACGACAGTGGAGTTCGAGCCGGACTTCGCGATCCGGATCTTGCGGCCGAAGCCGGGGTCTTCGATCTCGGTGGTGGCGGTGGTGTCGAAATAGACGCGGTCCACCTCGCTGCTGATCCGGATGGCGGCGGCGGTTTCCGTCTCGGTGGTGCAGGCGACCTTGTCCTGATAGCGGGTGCCAGCCAGCCCGGTGATGGAAATGGCGTCGATGCCGCTGATCTGGAAATAGGTGTGCAGGCAGGTCTCGAAGGTCGCGTCCCGGTCGCCGGTATTTCCGACGCCCAGCTCCAGCGTCAGGCTCTCCGCGACGGTGACGACATACTCGACCTGGAAGTTCTCCGCGCCGGGCAGGATGAAGCGCAGTCTCACCGCGCCGTCAGGGAGCGGCGAGGCTTCCTCGAGCTCCCACGCCGTGATGCGGGCGAAGCCGTGGGCGGGCAATCCTTCGCGCCCGCCGAACCAGGGGAAAATAACCGGGACACCGCCGCGGATCGGTTTGTCGCAGGCGAAGTCGCTGGCCGCGCTCATGAAGAGCAGCGGGGGTTCGCCCTTCTTCTGAAATCCGGTGACGTGCGCGCCGTGCAGATAGATTTCCGCCCGGCTCCAGGCGGTTTCGACGACGACTTTCGGCAACCCGCCTTCGCCTATGGCGAGGCTCACGTGTCCGGGGATTTCCAAATTCTTCGGGTCGCTCATGGAGGTGTTATTTTTTCTTTCGCAGGAAGGGCGGGAGATCGAGGTCCTCGCCTTCGAAGACGTTGGGTGTCTCGCCCTCGAAACGGCCGCGGGGAGCGGAGTCGAGCGAGAGTTCGCTTTGCGGGCCGGAGGATTTGATGCCGAGCTTGAGCTTCGGCGGCTCGGAATCGGTCGCCGCGGCTTCCCCGGTATCCGTGGTTTCTATTGGTTCGGGGTCGGGTTCGCTTGCTGCAGCATAGACCTCCGGTTCCTTTTCCGGGAGGAGTGGCGCTGCCTCCTCCGCTTCAGGCTCGGTGAACGTGAAGGCGGCCATGTGCCGCTCGGGTGCGGATTTCGCCGGCTCCGGGGCGGCGATTTCGGGTTCGGCGAAAGGGCGCTCATTGTCGAAGAGCGAGGGTGCGGCGGCAGCGGCGATGTCGGCCCCGGCCTTGCCGAGCTTGGAGAGCGGGGAAACGGGCGGGGCTTCCAGGACGGGTTCCGGCGCGACTAACGGTTCCGGCGCGGCGACGATTTCCGCAGCCTTGACGGGCGGCGGGGTGAATCCCTGGCTCGGATCGAGAATGGGGTATTCCTGCGAGTGCTGGCTGAGGGATTCCCGCGGGGCTATCGAGAGCGAATCCTCGGGAAGCGCGCTGATGAGGGTGATGGAAAGCGAGTCGCCCATCGCCGGATCGATGGCCGCGCCGAAGAGGACGTGGGCATTTTCCGGGACGAATTTCTGCAAGCGCTGCATCAGGAGCTCGATCTCGAACAGCGTGAGATCCTCGCCGCCGGAGAGGTGGACGAGCACGGTCTGGGCGTCCTTGAGCAGCGCGCCCTGGTCTAGCAGCGGGCTGTTGAGCGCGTTCTTCAAGGCCTTGGCGGCGCGGTCCTTGCCATCGGCGAGGCCGGAGCCGAAGAGGCAGCGGGAACGGTTCGTGCGCAGCGCGCTCACGAGTTCGTCCAGCCCGACATTGATCAAGCCGGGACGGACGACGAGGCGGATGACGGCTTTGATCGACTCACAGATCATGTGGTCGGCGGCGGAGAAGGCCTCGTGGATGCCTTGCTTGGCGAGGACGAGCTCGCCCATGCGGTTGTTGTCGAAGGTGACCAGCGCGTTGGATAGAACGGCGAGTTCGTTGAGCGCGGTCTCCGCTTGGTCGCGCCGGCGCTTGCCCTCGAAGGCGAACGGCATGGTGGCGAAAACCACGACGAAGGCCCCTTCCTCGCGGGCGATGCGGGTGACGATGGGCGCCGCGCCGGAGCCGGTGCCGCCGCCCAGACCGGTGCAGAGGAAGACAATCCGGCGGTCCTTGATCGAGGCGCGAATCTGGTCTTCCGCCTCCATCACCGCTTGGTGGCCGAGCTCGGGATCGCCACCGGAGCCAAGGCCTTTTGTCAGGTTCACGCCGAGCTGGATTTTTTCCAGGGCAAGGCAGGCGGAGAGCGTCCGGAGGTCGGTGTTGAGGGCCAGCAACTCGGAGCCGTCCATGCCGTCGAGCGCGACGCGCTCCAACATGTTAGCACCGGCGCCGCCGAGGCCGATGATTTTCACGGAAGAAGCGGGAATCGTTTGCTTGGGATCGCGAGTGTAGGAGATCATGATGAATGTGAGAGTTAGATTCTTATTTTCCAAACGGCCAGAACATGCGGCCGACTTTTCCAAATATGCCGGGTGGTCTCGCCCGCTCGGTTTCGAGAATCTGCGCGTAGCGGATCAAGCCGATCGCCGTGGCGTAGTGGGGGTCCTTGAAATTCGCCTGAACCCCGCTGGCTTCCGGCGGATCAGGGCGGTAGATGTCGCGGCCGAAGACTTCGAAGGCGAGCTCGCTGAAGCCGCGCATCAGGCTGGTGCCGCCGGTGAGGAAGACGCCGGCTCCGATGAACTGGACCGACCCGGGGGGCAGCCGGTCGCGCACGAGCTTGAGCGTTTCTTCGAGCCGCTGGCGGATGACTTCATTCAGGATGCTGCGGCCGACCTCGACTTCGGCGAAGCCGCGGTCATCGGTTAGTTTGGCGGTGCCGACCGAGCGGACGGGATCGGCCGAGGCGTCGCCTTCCATGATTTTCAGCCGGTCCGCCTTGGAAAACGGCAGGCCGGTGACGAGGTGGATGTCGTTGGTGACGTGGTCGCCGCCGACGGGAATGCAGCCGGACGCGGCGATGGCCCCGTTCAGATAGAGCGCGTAGTCGGTGGTGCCGCCGCCGATGTCGATGACCAGCGCGCCGCGCTCGCGTTGCTCGCGGTCGAGCGCCATCTGGGCGGTGGCGATGGGCGAGAAGACGATGTCATCGACCTCCAGCGGCATTTCCCGGACGAGCTTGATGCTGTTCTGGATGCGGTTGCCGATGCCGTGGACGACGTGGAAATCCGCCTCGACCGTCTTGCCGAAGAGGCCGACCGGAGTGGTGGAGTGTTCGAGGCCGTCGAGCCAGTAGTTCCGGATGATCGGGTGCAGATAGACGTGGTCCTGCGGGATGTGGACCTCGCGGGCGATGGTGCGCGCCTCCTCGACGTGCTCGGGTGCCACGGTCGGCTCGCCGTCTGGCAGACGGAAGGTGCCGCGGTTGTTGACGCCCTGGATGTGGGAGCCGGTAACGGCTAGAAACACGCTGCAGATTTCCACGTCGCTGGCGTCCTCCGCCTTTGCGATCGCGTCCTTGAGACAGGCGCGGGCCTGGGCGAAATCATAAATCTCGCCCTTGCGGACGCCGGCGGTCTTGGTGACGCCGATGCCGAGAATCTTGACGGCGCTGTCCGCCTTCACCTCGCCGACGACGACGCAGGTCTTGCTGGTGCCGATTTCGAGTCCGACGTGAATTTTGGTGCGACGTGCCATGGGGTTGGGAAGCTATCAGTTGCGATTGAGAAGGGTGCTGAGATCGCGGGCGCGGCGGTCTTCGCGAATTTCCGCGGGGCCCGGCTCGGGGACGGGGATGGCGCGCGGAGCGGCCGCTTCGTCGCGCAGGGTAATCGGAATATTGCGTTTGGGAATGAGATTGATCGTGCTGATCGAGTAGCCCTTTTGACTCGAATGATCCATCGCCGCGCGGAGGCTGCGGATTTGCCGCTCGTGATCGCCGAGTCCGAAGATCGCCGCCGTGCCTTGGCGGGTGACGAGCTGCAAGGACCACTCGTTGACCTGCTGAACCGATTCGATCCAATGCACGGCCTCCGGATCGGCGTCGCGGGCGGAGTCCAGCAAGCGGAAACAATGGGCCAGCTCCGGGTGGTCGAGATGCCTACCGGCGGTGACGGGACTTTTTTCAGACACGGGAAGCTGGATGGTCGGGAGCTTCATCGCGGACTCCAATTGGAGTTCGGGGCAGGGGTAGGCGACGCCGTCCTGGCCCACCAGCATCGCTCCCGCGCGGCGCACTTCGGATAGACCGGCTTCCGGGCAGGAAACCCATGCCCGAGGGCTCCGGGGAACCACGCGCACCATCAGCGTGCCGGGCAGATGGCGTTCCGCCCGAGCATCGGCGATGGCGGGCAGGGCTTTCAATTTGGCGGTCACCATTTCCACATCGATGTCGAAAAGGCTGGCGGTCAGGTCGATTCCAGCGGCTTCCGCGATGCCGGCTTCGTCGATGACCGGATTGGCGTTCAGGTCGATGACTTGCAGGCGGAAATCGGGGTTTTTGTAGAACGCGCGCTGGATTCCCTGCCAGACGCCCCAGCCGATGCCGGTGGTCACGGCGAGAATACAGGCGAGCTTGACCAGCTTGCCGGCGCAGCTGAGGAAGCCGAGCCAGGCGATGCGCGGGGACATGACGCGGACTTCGAGCACTTGCGGGCGCGAGCGGTTAGGTTTTGTGGTGCGGCGTCTGGACATGTCAGGAACGGAGTTTGAGTGACAGCTCGGCGATGGTTTTACACAACTCGGGGAAGGAAATGCCGATGGCGTCGGCGGCCTTGGGCAGCAGACTGGTTTCCGTCATGCCGGGAATCGTGTTGGCTTCGAGGACGAAGGGACGGTTTTGGGAATCCAGCAGAACATCGACGCGGGAATAAATTTCCACGCCGAGCGAGCGGTGCGCGGCCACGGCGGCGGCCTGGACGGCCATGGTGGTTTCCAAATCCAGATCCGCCGGGCAGAAATACTCGCTGCCCTGCGCGCCGCTGAGCCACGGATATTTGCTGGCCATGTCATAGACGCCGCCGGGCGGGGCGATGTGGACAATCGGCAGCGCGCCGCCGTCCAGGATGCCGACGGTAAGTTCCATTCCTTCGATAAATTCCTCTACCAGAACCTCGCTGTATTTTTCCGCTGCTTTCAAAAGCGCGGCGGGGACATCGTCCTGCAGCTTGACGATCTGGATGCCGACGCTGGAGCCTTCGAGCGGCGGCTTGATCACGAGCGGGGCCTGGATGGTGAGATCCGGAACCATGCCGGGGCTGAGGGAAACCGTCTCCGAGCGCGCGGTGGGGACTCCGGCGGCGAGGAATTTCTCCTTCGCCCGGGATTTGTGAATGGCGAGCTTGCTGCTGGCGGCGCCGGCGCCGGTGTAGGGGACGCCGAGTTTTTCGAGCGCGTCCTGAAGCTGCCCGTCCTCGCCGAAGGTGCCGTGGATGACGTTGAAGGCAAGGTCCGTGCCTTCGGGCAGGTCGATTTGAGTGGTGGTGACATCGACTGCCACCGCATCAAGTCCGAGTCCTAGCAGCGCCTTGAGCACGGCTCTTCCAGAAGCGAGCGAAACCTCGCGCTCCGATCCCGGACCGCCCATCAGGACTGCGATTTTTTTTCCGCTCAGCATTTTCGTTTTGAGGTTAGAATGAAGGTTCGTCGTCGCCGAGGATTTTGATTTCCGTTTCCAGCTCCACGCTGCGCTCGGTGCGGGCTCTTTCCTGGATGAACTCGATGAGTGTCAGGATTTCAAGGGCGGTCGCGCCGCCCTGGTTGACGACGAAATTCCCGTGGACCTCGGAAACCGCCGCGTGGCCGCAGGTGGTGCCTTTGAGTCCGAGCGAATCGATGACGCGGCCAGCCGGGACTTCTTCGGGATTTCTGAAGGTGCAGCCGGCGGAGGCGGCGATGGGTTGCGAGGTCTTGCGTTTCTCGCGCGACGCGTCCCAGCGCTCTTTGATGTTAGCGGCGCTGTCGTTCTTGCCCTTGAAGACGGCTTGCAGGGCGAAATTCCGCCGGAGTTCGGCGACGTTGCGGTAGCTGGCGACGATTTCATCGCGCTCGCGGGTGCGGATGACGCCGTCCTCGTCGAGGAAGGTGACGCGCACGACTTGGTCGAAGGTCTCGATGCCCATCGCGCCGGCATTCATGCGCAACGCGCCGCCGACGTTGCCGGGGATGCCTTCCATCCACTCGAAGCCGCCGATGCCGCTGCCGCCGGCCACACTGGCGAGTTTCTTCAAGCGTACTCCAGCGCCCGCAGTGACATGGCCGCGGCCATCGACGGTGACTTCGGAAAACACGCCGCCGGTCGGATGGATGACCGCGCCGCGGATGCCGCCGTCGCGGACTAGCAGATTCGAGCCGCGGCCGACGACGCGCACCGGGATGCCGCGCTCGCGGCAGTAATCGACGAGGAAGGCGAAGCCGTAGAAGCTGTGCGGCTCGATCCAGTATTGCGCCGGGCCGCCGACTAACAAAGTCGTGTGGCGGCTCATCGGCTCGTAGAGTCTGCCGTCGATCTCGCCGGGCGGCATGAGCGCGCGCATTTCCTCGAGGATCTTGAGGTCGGCGGCGATGCGGGTGCCGGCTTCGTGGACGTTTCCCGCGCCGAGCGTGATGAGAAGATCTCCGGACTGAAGCGCGTGGCCGATTTCGTGGTGGGCGGTGGCGAGGTCCGGCAGATAGGTGGCGGGGATGTCGCCGTGGACTTTCATCGCATCGACCAAGGTTTGGCCGGAAATGCCTTTGATCGGTTTTTCCGAGGCGGCGTAAACGTCGGTGATGAAGACGACATCGGCCTCTTGCAGGACTTTGCCGAAATCGTCGGCGAGCGCCTGGGTGCGGGTGTAGCGGTGCGGCTGGAAAAAGACGACGAGCCGCTTCGACTTGAGCGAGCGGGCGGTCTGCAGCGTGGCGGCGAGCTCGGACGGATGGTGGCCGTAGTCGTCGATGATCCGATAGTTCGTGGAGAGGTATTTGGTTTCGAAGCGGCGCTTGGCCCCGGCGAAGGTGGCGAGCGCGCGGGCGACGAGCGCGAATTCCGCGCCGCAACTATCCGCCAGCGCGATGGCGGCGAGGGCGTTGAGGACGTTGTGGTTTCCGGGGATGCCGAGCTCGACGTCGCCGAGGGCCTCGCCGTTTTTCTTCACGGTGAAAGCGGAGGAGCCCTTGAGATCGCGCAGATCGGTGGCGGTGTAATCGGCGTCTTCCCAGCCGTAGGAAACGCCGTTTTCGCGGCCGGAGCAGACTTCGAGCGCGACCGGATCCTCAGCGCAGTAAACGAGTTTCCCGGTCGTCTGGTCGGCGAGCTTGGTGAAGACTTCCTTGATGTGGTCGATGTCCCGATAGAAATCGAGATGCTCGGCCTCGATGTTGAGGATGACCGCGTGTTCCGGCCGATAGAGGGCGAGCGTGCCGTCGCTTTCATCGCCTTCCGCGACCATGTGGTCGCCGTCCTCCGACCATTTCGCGTTCGCGCCGAGGATCGGGATTTCCGCGCCGACGTAGTGGCTGGGTTTCTGGCCGGCCTCGCGGAGGACGTGGGCGGTCATCGAGGAAGTGGTCGTTTTCCCGTGGGTGCCGGAAATGATGATGCCTTTTTTGGTGTGGAGAATGGCGGCCAGGCACTCGGCGCGGCGGTAAAGCGGCGTCTTCGCTTTCTTGGCGGCGGCGTAGGCGGGATTGGCCGGTTTGATGGCGGAGGAATAAACGACCATGTCCACCTTCTTCACGGCGGCGGCGCTGGGCGGGGATGAGAAAATCAGACCGACGCCTTGCATTCGCTCGGTTTCCGCGGTGGTGACTTTGTCCGAGCCGCTGACCTTGTGACCCATGCCTAGCAGCAGCAAAGCAAGCCCGCTCATGCCGGATCCCGCCACGCCGATGAGGTGGATCTGGAGCGGAGTGCTCCGGTCGGTGAGGCGTTGGCTGAGTTCGATCATGATGGCGTGAGAGTGGCTTCGATGGCGGCGCACACCCGGTCCGCGGCGTCCGGGACGGCGAGTTCGCGGGCCGCTTTTGCCATGCGCTTGTAAGTTGGCAAGCCTTGCAGGATGGAAGTCGCCAGAGAAGCGAGTTTTTCCGCGTCGAGGTCGCGCTCCTGAATGAGGATGGCGGCTCCGGCTTCGGCGAAGACCTCGGCGTTCCGCGTCTGGTGGTCGTCGGCGGCGTAAGGGTAGGGGACTAAAATCGACGGGTGGCCGGCGATGGCGATTTCCGTCAAACTCGACGCCCCGGACCGCGCGATGACCAGATCCGCGACGGCGTAGGCGGACGGCATCTGGTCACAGAAACCGAGCACTTCGTAGCCTGCGCGGCCGGTGGTGATTTCGCAAACCCGCTGGAAATCCAGTGCGCCGGCGATGTGGAGCACCTGCGTTTCCGGTGGCAAGCTCGCCGCGGCCTGCGCGCTCAACTCATTTAGCCGCCGTGCGCCCTGGCTACCGCCGGTCACCACGATGGTCGGCCGCGCGGGATCGAGTCCGAAGAGTGCCGCCGCGTCCTCGCGGGGTGGCAAGTTGGTGATTTCCGGGCGGACCGGAGTGCCGGTGGTGACGGTTTCGCGGTTGGGGAAAAATTCCTTCGCGGCATCCAGCCCGAGGAAAACGCGGGTGCAGAAGCGGCTGGTCATCACGTTCGCGCGGCCGGGGCGGGCGTTTGAATCGTGGATGAAGGTTTTCAGCCCGAGCTTGTGCCCGGCATAGACCGGCGGCAACGAAGTGAAACCGCCCATCCCGAGCACCGCGTCTGCCTGGAACTCGCGGATGATCGCCTTGCACTGGCCGATCGAGCCCCAGAGTTTCCACAAAAACGGCAGCATCCGCGGCGAGAGCGTCGGCGGCTTGGCCACGGCGGGCACGGTTTTGAAACGAAGGTGCGTGTATTTCGCCGAGGCCTCGGAATCGACCTTCTTTTCCGAGATCAGCAGCATCACCTCGTGGCCGCGCGCGCGCAGCGCTTCTCCCACGGCGATTCCGGGAAACAAGTGGCCGCCGGTGCCGCCACAGGCGATGAGGATTTTCAGGGATTTGGACACGGATGAGAGAATGAAAAAGCGTAAAAAAGGCCGCTGGAAACTCATTTCCCGCACGCTTTCGGGCAAACTAAGCAAATCCTAATTATCCGGCAATCCCCAAAACTTCCGAAATTCGGGAAATACCCGACAAGCCCGCCGCCGGGTCGTTTGTAATGACGAGCGCCCCGCGACCTTGACAGCATGATCCCGCGGAATGCAGATTAAGCTGTCATGCGCGCGGATGAAGCCCGCTGGCTTCCCGCTCCATCTCTCCCACCATTTCATGAA
>NZ_JBIKBQ010000010.1:0-48076 GCF_058122085.1 Luteolibacter sp.
CTCCACCGGCCCGTCCCAGCGCGAAAGAGCAATCCGAGCTTGCTGGGGAGATCAAGTTCTCGTATCAAATGTCCATCAGCCAGCCCGCTGAGATTTTAACAATTTAACGGAAAGAAAAATTTCCCCCTCACGCGGGGATGCCGACGAAGACGCGCTAAAGGGCTGGACTACTTACGATTTCCCCACCCGTGTGGGGATGGCCCGCACCGACAAAACTTGGCCGCAAGGGCACCACCAAGTTTGACACGTTGACTCTGATTCTGGAATGTGGGTTGACTCAAATCCCGGGATTGCGGAAAACGGCCAGAAGACCAAATGATGATACGGGGCAACAAGACGGTGGGCGTTCATTACGACCCTTGTTACGAGCGGCACGACACCGGCCCAGGCCACCCGGAATCGGCGGAGCGCTACCGGGTGCTGGAGGCCGCGCTGGCGACCTTGCCGCCGGAGTTTGTCAGGCTGCCGCGGCGGCGGGCCTTGGTCTCCGAGGTGTTGCTGGCCCATGATCACAACTATCACGATCTGGTCTATCGAGACGTGGAGACGTTCGCGGACCGCCTGCGCACGGGCGACACGGCGATCTGCGAGGAGAGCTACGATGTCGCGCTGGAGGCGACCGGTGCGGTGTTGGAAGCGGTGGACTCGGTGATGCGGGGGGACGTGTCATCGGCGTTCTGCGCGGTGCGTCCGCCGGGCCACCACGCCACGGCGACGCGCGGGATGGGGTTCTGCATTTTCAACCATGTGGCCGTCGCCGCGTGCTATCTCCAGTCGCGCCACGGGCTGCGGAGGATCGCGATCATTGATTGGGACGTGCACCACGGCAACGGGACCGAGGCGATTTTCCTCGAAGACCCCACGGTGCTCTACATTTCGCTGCACGAGGAGAATATCTATCCATACACCGGCGACGCCTCGGAGCACGGACAGGGAGCGGGCGAGGGCGGGAACCTGAATATCCCGCTGCCCGCCAACTCGGACGGCAATCTCGCGCTGCGGGAATGGCACGCGCAGCTGGAGCCGGCGGTGAACGCCTTCCAGCCGGACTTCCTGTTGATTTCCGCCGGCTTCGACGCGCGGGTGGACGACCCGATCGGCGGCCTTCAATGGACGGACGAGACGTTCGCGGAAATGACCCGGCGTTGCGTGGTGCTGGCGGAAAAATGGAGCGCCGGGCGGATCGTCTCGTCACTGGAAGGCGGCTACAATCCGCCAGGTCTGGCGTCCGCCGCGCTGGCGCATGTCAGGGCGATGGCCGGTGAGACATAGTCCGTGGATTTGGGACTTCTCAAGTCCGCCGGGGTTTCGCAAGACTCGGGCATGCCAGAATCCGAAGCGTCCGCACTCGTTATCCTGCTCGCCTCTTGTGCCGGGCTGCTCGTCCTGGTGCTGTTTCTGATTTTCCGGATTTACGGGCGATTGTCGCGGATTGAAAGCCTGCTTGCCCGGAAGGGCAGCCACCCGGAATCGTCCGGGTCCGCGCCCTCGGCGGCGGAAACATCGCCCGGCGGGGCCTTCGAGGCGTTTCTCAGCGAGGACCCGAGCCGCCGCGAGCTGGCCAAGGGCGAGCAGTTCAGCGCTTACCGCCGATGGAGGCAGGAAAAAGGCCTGAATTGGTCGAATTCGTGAGGCTGATAGGGAAACGAACGGTTCCCCGGCGCCCGGTTACAAATTCCTTGAAAATTTCTTTTTTGGCATTGCATCACGTCGGTTCGTTTGCATCCTCCGCCCGTCCTTAACTTCCCCGTGGTTTTTGGGACACGGCTTGTGAAAAATTTCACAAGCTCCATTCTCCGAGCACAGCATCGCCCTTCTCATGGCAAATATTTTTCCCCGTTGGTCCAATCTACTGCCCCTCAAAATCGCTGTCTGCGCGGGAACCGCAGCGGCCGGCGTGGCACTTGCATTTGCCTATTACGCCACGCCCAAGGCGATGGTGGTCGGGTATCAGCCGTCCCAGCCCATCCCGTTTTCCCATAAGATCCACGTCGACCAGCTGGGCCTGGATTGCCGCTACTGCCACTCGTTCGTGGACGTCTCCGGCCACTCGAACGTCCCGACCGGCAGCACCTGCTGGAACTGCCACCAACACGTCCAGCGCGACAGCCCGAAGCTCGCTCCGCTTCACAAGTCGATGGATGTCAACTACCCTGGCTACGACGGCAAGCCGATCGAGTGGGTGCGGGTGCACAAGTCTCCCGACTACGTCTATTTCAACCACTCGGCCCACGTGAACCGCGGGATTTCCTGCCAGAGCTGCCACGGCGACGTCAACAAGATGGAGGTCGTCTATCAAGCGCAGCCGCACTCGATGGGTTGGTGCCTCGATTGCCATCGCGCGCCCGAGAAGAACCTGCGCCCGCTCGAAGAGGTCTACAACTTCAGCTACAACGCGGAAACCTACATTTCCAACAACCCGCATCTCGGCGTCAAGACGACCGAGGAGCTCGGCCTCAAGCTGAAGGAGCAATTCATGGTCAAGCCCAAGGAAACTTGCGCCACCTGCCACCATTGATCCTCAAGTCCGTTTTCCCAATTTCCAACTTTCCTGCAGTTTAACATGAGCAAGCGTATTTGGCATCACCCTGAAGTTCCCGTCGGCGAAACCACCGTCGCCTGGCGCAGTGCGGGTCAGCTAGAAGACACCGCGGAATTCCGCCAGTGGCTCGACCGCGAGTTCCCCCAGGGAGCCGCGGAAATGGCCAGCGAGGAGGATGCTGAGAATTCCCGCCGCTCGTTCCTGAAGCTGATGGGCGCCTCCACCGCTCTGGCCGGTTTCGGCATGGCCGCCTGCCGCCGCCCGGAAAGCTACATCGTTCCTTACACCAAGGCTCCCGAGTGGGTGATTCCCGGCAAGGCGACTTACTACGCTTCCTCGATGCCGCGTGCCCACGGCGCCACGCCGCTGGTGGTGACGACCTTCGAAGGCCGCCCGACCAAGCTCGCCCCTAACAAGCTTCACCCTGACGCCGAGGGAACGGACGCCTTCGCCCAGGCTTCGGTGTTGGATCTCTATTCTCCATCGCGCTCGAGGAAAATCCTCAAGGCCGGGAAACCCGGCTCGCGTGCCGAGTTGGAAGCGGTGCTTGCCGCCGTCTCCGCGGATGAATATTCAAAAGTCGGTTTTCTCTTCGGTGCCGATGACAGCCCGACCCGCGCCCGCCTGACCAAGGAGCTGGCCGAGAAATTCTCCGACGCGAAATTCTATCAATACGAAGCGCTCACCGGAGACGCGTCCAACATCGCACTGGGCGACGGCGTGAAACTGGTTGCCGATTTCGCCAAGGCCGACCGTATCCTCTCGCTCGACTGCGACTTCGCCGGCACCGACAACCAAGGTCCGGTCACCCCGTTTTTCGACCGCCGCAAGCCGGAGGGCAAAGCCTACACCGACGTGCCGGACGCGTCGAAAATGAACCGTCTTTACGCGGTGGAAGCCGCGTTCACCCTCACCGGCGGCATGGCGGATCACCGCCTGCGGATCGCTCCCAGCCAAGTCAACGCCGTGGCGGCACAAATCGCCCGCGGCCTCGGCGTGAATGCTGGCGCGGCCATCGTCTCGCCCGAACTCTCCGATCCGAAGCACGTCGCCTGGGTCGCCGCTCTCGTCGATGACCTCAAGGAACACGCCGGAAAATCGGCCGTTCTCGCGGGTTCCCGCCAATCCCTTTCCGTCCACCTGCTAGCCCACGCGATCAACGTCGCGCTCGGTAACATCGGCGAAGGCAAGCCGCTCGTCGCGGTGCAAACCGAAACGGCCGGCCTCGGAAATCTCGCCGCGCTCAAGGCCGACATCGACTCCGCTGCTGTCGAAACGCTTGTCGTCCTCACTCCTTCCAATCCGGTTTTCGACGCGCCTGCGGATCTCAAGTTCGCCGAGTCGTTCGCCAAGCTCAAGACCAGCATCCACCTCGGCATCCGCACCGACGCGACCGCGCATGCCTCGACCTGGCATCTGCCAGCCGCCCATTACCTCGAATCCTGGTCGGACGCCCGCAGCGCTCGCGGCACCTACACGGTGGTGCAGCCGATGATCCTGCCGCTCTATCAAGACTGCGTTTCCGAGCTCGAACTCCTTCTCGCCTTGCTTTCCGCTGATGGAAAACTCCTCAACGGCGAAGGCGAAAAGGGCGCCGCTTCCCCGGCCTACACCGCCGTGCGCGCCACGTTCTCCGCTGTCGGCGGGGAAGGGGATGCCGCATGGAAAAAGCTCCTGCGCGACGGTTTCTTCGAAGGCGCCGCCTATCCATTGGTTAGTCCGGCTCCCCGCGCTGACATGTCCGCGCCGTTCGTCGCCACCGCGCCGACCAAGGATTCGCTCGAAGTGATTTTCGTCACCGATTCCTCGATCTTCGACGGCCGCTGGATCGACAACGGCTGGCTCCAGGAAGCGCCCGATCCGATTTCCAAACTCACTTGGGACAACGTCGCGCTCGTCGCGCCGAAAACCGCCAAGGAGCTCGGCATCTACGACCAGATCATCCAGCTCGAAACTCCCTTCGGCTCGCGCTCGCCCGACGACGAGGCGCAAAACCGAACTTCGCCGATGATCAACGTCGTGGTCAACGGCCAGACTCTTGAAATCCCGGTTCTCGTTTCCTTCGGCCAGGCCGAAAACACCATCGTCATCCCGCTCGGCTATGGTCAGGGCTTCGACGAGCACGACGAACTCGGACGCGGACCGAAAAACGCATCCCACGTCGGCCTCGTCGGCGTGAACCGCGGCTTCAACGCCTATCCGCTGCGCACCGCCGCCACCGCCTATTTCGCCACCGGCGCGAAGGCAACCCCGACTGACCGTCGCTACTCGGTGGCCCTCACCCAGGAGCACAGCGCCATGTATGGCCGCGCCCTTGCCCGCGAGGTTTCCACTCTCGAGGATGAGGTAAAAGGTTCGTTCTCCGCCCAGCTGGCAAACGTGCCGAAGCAAGGCAACGATTCCCACGCACCGCCTAACATTTCACTCTACAAGCCGGAAAGCTCCTCGGCATTCCACCCCGGCAAGGACGGCAAGGCCCAGCCGCTGATCAACGACCCGCTGCACCAGTGGGGCATGTCGATCGACCTTTCCTCCTGCATGGGTTGCAACTCCTGCCTCGTCGCCTGCCAATCCGAGAACAACATTCCGATCGTCGGCAAGAAGCAAGTCGCCATGGGTCGCGAGATGCACTGGATCCGCATGGACCGTTACTTCGCCGCGCAGAAGGACAACACCTTCGACGAGGACAATCCGGAGCTCGTCCCGCAGCCGGTCGCTTGCGTCCAGTGCGAGTCCGCTCCCTGCGAAACGGTTTGCCCGGTCAACGCCACCATCCACACGGAAGACGGTCTCAACGCGATGGCTTACAACCGGTGCATCGGCACCCGTTATTGCGCGAACAACTGCCCTTACAAGGCCCGCCGCTTCAACTACTTCGATTATAACAAACGCAACCCGCTCATCGCCCACAACCTTTACAAAGGTCCGTTCGGCGAGAAGCAGGTCGGCGAGGCGGCCCACCTTCAGAAGAACCCTAACGTCACCGTCCGCATGCGTGGCGTGATGGAAAAGTGCACCTACTGCGTGCAGCGCCTGAAGGATTCCGTGATCCGCCAGAAGCGCGGCCAGAAGCAGGAAGCGCTCGTCGCCGGTAAGCCATCCACCGAGATGGAAGTCAACATCCACACTCTCCGCATCCCGGTGGACTCGGTGAAGACCGCCTGCCAAGACGCCTGCCCGGCCAGCGCCATCACCTTCGGCAACCTTCTCGACGAGGAGAAATCCGCGCTCGGTCGCAGCAAGCGCATTGACCGGAACTACGATCTCCTCAACTACATCGGCACCCGTCCGCGGACCAGTTATCTGGCACGCGTCAAGAACCCGAATCCGAAGATGCCGGACGCCAAGTTCATCGGCAAGGCGACCGTCCATATGGTCTGATTTCAGTATTTCAGCATTTCAGCATTTACCCCACCATGGCTTCCACCACCCAAACCGCACCTGAGACGCACACCGGAGTGAAACTCCCGGTGCTTGAGCGCGAAAAGCTCATTCTCAGCGGGCGTTCTTATCACTGGATCACCGAGCGCATCTGCGGCGTTGTCGAAAACCGCCAGCCATTTCTCTGGTGGCTGTTGTTCATCCCGTCCGCGCTCATCGCCCTCATCGGCGT
The DNA here is from genome assembly GCF_058122085.1 of Luteolibacter sp. Classification (NCBI taxonomy): domain Bacteria; kingdom Pseudomonadati; phylum Verrucomicrobiota; class Verrucomicrobiia; order Verrucomicrobiales; family Verrucomicrobiaceae; genus Luteolibacter; species Luteolibacter sp. Next base: position 6,156 of record NZ_JBIKBQ010000010.1, read on the forward strand.
CGGTGGTGGTTTGACGTATCTAGTCTCCACCGGCGTCGGCGTCTGGGGCATGTCCAACCGGGTGTTCTGGGGCTTCGACATCACCAACTTCGTGTTCTGGATCGGTATCGGCCACGCCGGAACCCTGATCTCCGCGGTGCTTTTCCTCACCCGACAGAACTGGCGGACCTCGATCAACCGCGCGGCGGAAGCGATGACCATCTTCGCCGTGATCTGCGCGGGTATTTTCCCCGCCTTCCACGTCGGTCGCGTGTGGTTCGCCTGGTTCCTCGCGCCGGTGCCCAACGCCAACGCGATCTGGCAGAACTTCAAGTCGCCGCTGCTGTGGGACGTGTTCGCGGTTTCCACCTATTTCACCATCTCGCTGATCTTCTGGTATCTCGGCATGGTTCCCGACCTCGCGACCATCCGCGACCGTTGCAAGCCCGGCATCCGCAAGATCCTCTACGGAATCTTCTCGCTCGGCTGGCGCGGCGGCAACCGCCAGTGGAGCCACTATGAAATGGCCTATCTGCTTCTCGCGGCTCTCTCCACGCCGCTCGTGCTCTCGGTGCACTCGGTCGTTTCCTTCGACTTCGCGACCTCGGTGGTCCCCGGTTGGCACACCACCATCTTCCCGCCTTACTTCGTCGCCGGCGCCATCTTCGGTGGTTTCGCGATGGTGCTCACGATCATGGTTCCCGCGCGTTTCATCTATGGCTTGCAGGATCTCATCACCATGAAGCACATCGACAACATGGCGAAAATCATCCTGCTGACTGGCACGATCGTCGGCTACGCCTACCTGATGGAGTTGTTCGTAGCCTTCTACTCCGGCGCGATTTATGAAATGGACGCCTTCAAGTTCCGGATCGCCGGTCCTTACTGGTGGGCCTACGCCGCGATGATGAGCTGCAACGTGCTTTCGCCCCAAGTCTTCTGGTTCAAGGCCTGCCGCGAAAATCTCTGGGTCATCATGATCGTTGCGATGTGTGTCAACGTCGGCATGTGGTTCGAGCGCTTCGTCATCATCTGCACCACGCTCGCCCGGATGTGGCTGCCAGGTGACTGGAAAACCTACTCGCCGAGCGGCGTCGAGCTGATGACTTTCGTCGGCACGATCGGCCTGTTCCTCGCGCTGTTTCTGATGTTCCTCCGCTTCCTGCCCTGCATCAACATCGCCGAAGTGAAGTGGACCCTGCTGGAGTCCGATCCGCACTTCGACGACAAGGAACACCACCCGGACCACGGCGTGGTCTCCGAGCCCGCTTATCAGAAGGAGCTCGCGTCTTCCAAATAACTCTTAACGAATAACTTTCAACTTTCACCGTGAGCACCACCCGCAAACGCGTTTATGGCTACTTAGCCGAGTTCAAGAGCGCATCCGCTCTTTACAAGGGCGCGGAGAAAATCCGCGACGCCGGCTTCAAGAAATGGGACTGCTACTCGCCCTATCCGATCCACGGACTCGATGGCGCGATGGGCATGAAGCGCTCGATCCTGCCATGGTTCGTGTTCTTCGGCGGCATGACCGGCACGGCCACCGCGTTCGCCCTGGCCTACTCGACACAGGTGGTGATCTATCCGACCATCGTCCAGGCGAAACCGGCGAACATCTTCACTGTGCCCGCGTTCTTCCCGATCATGTTCGAGCTCACGATCTTGTTCTCGGGCTTCACCGTTTTGTTCGGCCTTCTCGCCCTGATCCAGCTTCCGCGCCTCAACCACCCGTTGTTCGCAAGCCGCCAGTTCCACCGCGCCACGGACGACGGGTTCTTCATCGCCATCGAGGCGCGTGACCCGCAATTCAGCCCCAACGGAACCCGCGACTTACTCTCCGACATCGGCGGCTCCAACATCGAACTTGTCGAAGAAGAGGACTGAGAGCCGATCTCCTGTCTCAAATTTCAAATTTCAAATTCAAGATGCGCTACTTTTTCCTCGCCTACGCGCTCGTCGCGTTGACCGTCGTCGGCCTCCTCGGAATCCGCGGCCAGAAGTTTTCCAAGCCGCCGATCCGGATTTTCCCGGACATGGACAACCAGGACAAGGTGAAGGCCCAGAAGCCGGATCCGTTCTTCGCCGACGGTCATGGTTCCCGTCTTCCGGTGACCCAGACCCAGCCGCGCGGCCTCAACGAAGCGGGCGCGTCCTCCATTGGCGGAATCCCCGAATATGAGTTCGGCGGCCAGAGCGGTTACTATTACACCGGCCACGTCGGCGACTACTTCGGGTCGGGAATGCCCGAGGAGCTGACATTGACCGAAGAATCCGCCTTGTCACTGATCGAGCGCGGCAAGGAGCGTTACGGAATTTACTGCGCCGTCTGTCACGGCGTGTCCGGCGACGGGCAGGGGATCACCGGCCAGTATGGCGTCCCCGGCATCGCCAACTTCCACCTCGATACCTTCAAGACCGCGTCCTATCCCGACGGCCGGATGTTTGAAACCATCACCAACGGCAAGGGCATGATGGGCGCCTACGGTTATAACATTTCCGTAGGCGACCGCTGGGCGATCATCGCCTACGTCCGCACCTTGCAGACCGCCAAAGAGGCTAAATAACTTTTTCCTGATTCTATCGAAATGGCCCACCACCACGTCACCTCCGCAGACATCGCGATCAACGGCGATCACCTCGACACCTCCAAGGTGGCGAAAGTGAAGAGCATCGCCCTGGGCGTGGCCGTTCTCGGCACCGTCATCAGCCTGTATCTCCTGTTTTTCGCCCCGGAGAAGATCCGCGGTCCCTTCGCCTACTCGTGGGTGTTCGCGTTCTACTTTTTCCTGACCCTCTCCATCGGCGGGGTGTTCTGGACGCTGTTACACAACGTTTCCAACTCCGGTTGGGGCACTTCGGTGCGCCGGACCTTCGAGAACCTCGGTTCGACCTTCCCGTGGGTTTTCCTTTTCGGAATCCCGCTGCTCTGCCCGCAAGTGCAGCAGTATCTCTACGAGTGGATGAACATCCACCGCGGTGCCCACGGCAACGTGAAGGAGCACCTCCACCACGTGGACCACCTGCTGTATAACAAGTATTGGTTCATGAACCTGCCGTTCTGGTACGGGCGGGCGGCGTTCTATCTCGTCGCTCTCGGCGCGGTCATCTACGGACTGCGCAAGCTTTCCACCGACCAGGACACCGATCCGAATCCCGGAACTGCCCGCTTGCTGAAAGCCCGCTACCACTCGAACTACCCGCTGATCATCTTCGCCCTCACCATCACGTTTACCGGTTTCGATTTCGCGATGGGGCTGGATTACAAGTGGTTCTCCACGATGTGGGGTGTCTATCTGTTCGCCGGCGCCGCGCTCAACTCGATGGCGGTCATCGTGCTCGTCTGCACCTGGTTGAAGAGCATGGGCCACCTCAAGCACGTCACCGGACCCGAGCATTTCCACATCATGGGCAAGCTGATGTTCGCCTTCACGACCTTCTGGGCCTACATCGCGTTCTCGCAGTTCTTCCTCATCTGGTATGCGAACATCACCGAGGAAACCTCCTACTTCCTCATCCGCAACACCGGCAACTGGAACACCGCGATGTATTTCCTCGTCTTCGGTCACTTCGTGGTTCCCTTCGTCGTCCTGCTCCAGGCCTGGCTGAAGAAGAATCCCAAGTTGCTCTCGATCGTCGCGGTTTACACCTTGTGCATGCACGCGCTGGATCACTACCTGATCGTCATTCCCGAGCGCGGTGTCTCCCTCGGCAAGATCAAGCCGGAAGTCTTCGGTGACATCCAGGTTGCCATCCCGGGTGCGTTCTGGGGCGACATCCTCGCCTTCGTGACCATCGGCGCTGCCTTCATCTTCATCCTCATCCGCGCCCTCGGCCAGCACTCGCTCTATCCGAACCGCGACCCGCGCATCCTCGAATCCGCGAACGTCTCCAACTGATCTTCCTTTCCTTCTGCACATGGACCCATCCCGCGACAATCCGATCATCCGCTTCACCACTTTCTGGTGGGGCATCGGCACCTTCTTCATCTTCGCCCTGCTGCTGGCGGTGATCTGGCTTTTCGCCCGGTCCGAGCCGACGACGCTTGAAGACGCCGCCGCGAAACCTCGCTATGAGACCAAGGCGAAGATCGACGCCGCGCAGGCTGCGAGTCTCTCTCCTGACGCGATCAAGGCCGCCACGCGGGTGGTCGGCAAGCAGCTCGCCGCTTCAAAGCCTGCGGCTGTCGAGACGCCGGCGCAGGTCGTTCCCGGTTCGGCGACGGCCAAGAAACTCGCCGCCGCTCCCGCGGTGGACACCTCGGCGATTGACGCTCCAGCAGCGACCGATGAGCCCATCGATCCCGTGGTGATGGCTGTCGGCAAGGCCTCGTTCATGATTTGCGGCGCCTGCCACGGCCAGAATGGCGAGGGTGGTCCGATCGCTCCGCCGCTTGCGGGTTCGGAGTGGGTGACCGGCCCGGTTTCCAACCTCATCCGCATCCAGCTGCGCGGCCTGCAGGGCGCGATCACGGTGGCCGGCAAGGAATACAACATGCCGGGCGGCATGGCGGCTCTCAGCTATCAGACCGACGAGCAGATCGCCGGCGTGCTCACCTATATCCGCAACAGCTTCGGCAACAAGGCGTCCGCCGTGAAGCCCGAACAGGTCGCCGCATTGCGCAGTGAAGTGGGCAAGCCACAAGTCACCGCCGCGGAACTCACCAAGCCTTAATTTCGTTTCCCTTTTTCATCTTCAAAGCCGATGTCATCCGCCATCCAAACTTCCACTGCCCAGGACGCCTTGCTTCGCGCGGGCATCGATCGCTCGCTGCGTCACCCGGTGATGTTCTTCCTGACCAGCGGCGCCGCGTGGCTCGCGGTTTCGATCGTTCTTGGAATCATCGCTTCCGCCAAGGTGCACAGTCCCGAGTTTCTAGCGAGTTGTTCCTACCTTTCCTATGGACGGGTTTTCCCCGCTCATATCAACGCGCTCGTTTACGGTTGGGGATTCCAGGCGGCTTTCGCGGTGATCATCTGGATGATGGCGCGGCTTTCCCGCAAGGAATGCACGGCGGCCGGACTCATTCTCACCGCCGGGCACATCTGGAATCTCGGTGTCATTCTCGGATTGGTCGGAATCCTCTCGGGCAACGGCACGGGAATGCCATGGATGGAGTTTCCTTTCTTCACCTGGCCGGTGCTGCTCTTCAGCTATTTCGCGATCCTGATCTGGTCGTTCATCCAGTTCCGCGTGCGCCCCGAGGGCCATGTCTATATCTCCCAATGGTATCTGCTCGCCGCGATGGTTTGGTTCCCATGGATCTTCATCACGGCGAACACCTTGCTGCACTGCATTCCGGGCCATCCGGTGATGGCTGCTGGAATCAACGCCTGGTACAAGTCGGCTTTGATCTTCCTCTTCTTCACACCGGTCGCTCTCGGGACCGCTTACTACCTGGCTCCCAAGGTGACCGGTCACCCGGTTTACAGCTACTCGCTGGCGAAACTCGGGTTCTGGTCGCTCGCGATCATCGCTCCATGGGCGGGGATGCAAAAGCTCGCGGGCGCGCCGATTCCTTATTTCCTGCCCTACGTGGGCGCGGCAGCCACGGTGTTGCTGTTCGTGCCTGCGATCGCTGCCGCCATCAATCTTCTCCGCACGACGCTCGCTTCTCCGGAAGTTGTGGCCAGCAGCCCGGCGCTCCGGTTCACCATCGCCGGCATCGGCGGCTTGATGCTTCTGGCATTCTCCGCGGTCGTGCTGAACCTGCCGGGTTCCACTCTTCCGCTGACGCAGTTCTCGCTCTCCGGTTATGGGTTTGAAATTCTCGCACTCTATGGATTCTTCAGTTTCGTGATGTTCGGCGCGGTTTACTTCATCGTGCCGCGGGTGACGCGCCGCGAGTGGCTTTCCCGCCGCCTGATCAAGATTCACTTCCTGTTCTCCGTCTATGGCATCGTCACGGTGGCGTTGGTCGCTCTGTTTGGCGGGCTTCAGCAGGGGATCGGTCAGGAAGAATGGCAGCAGCCATGGCAAGGCGCCGCGACCCGCGCCTATCCGTATGCGGTGGCGACCACCATTGCCTGGTGCTTCATCCTGTTTTCCAACGTGTTCTTCTTCATCCACCTGACCCTGATGTGGCTGCGCCTCGGCCGCCGCAGTTCGCATCCGACCTTGCTCGTTTCCGAGCACGGCCACGGCCCCAGCCCGCATGGTGAAGAGGGCGATATCGACAATGCCGGTCCGGGCCACATGCCCGCCCACTGACATCGGGTTTCAGAGTTCAACTTCCAGCAATTTTCCTAATGAGCCTCCGCACATTCATTCTCGGTTTATCCGCCAGCTTCGGCGTCGCTTGGCTGGCGGTCGTCGTCGTGCCCTTCATCAAGATGCGCAACCTCGCGCCCATCCAGCTTTCCGAAGCGACCGATGGCAGCACCGGCATTTTCTTCCCCAAACGCACCGGCCGGATTGCCGACGGCGCGCAAGTCTATGCGGAAAACGGCTGCTACCTCTGCCACACGCAGGTCATTCGTCCGACCTATGCCGGCAACGATCTCTATCGGTCTGATTGGGGCGGCTTGAAGGCCGATCCGGATCGCGGCGATACCCGGCGTGAGACCAACGCCTATGATTTCTTCGGCGAGAAGTTCGCGCAGATCGGCGTTTCGCGGATGGGTCCTGACCTTTCCAATCTGGGCCGCCGCGTGGAGACCGAGTATGCGGCCGGCGGCGATCCGGAGCAGTGGTTGTTCGCCCATCTCTACAATCCGCGCCGGGATCCGCAGCGTTGGAAATCGACCTGCCCGCCTCACAAGTTTCTGTTTGAAAAGCGCAAGGTCACGGGGAATCCGTCTGACACGCTGTCCTTCGGCAAACACGGCGATACCGAACTGGTCCCCAGCTCCGAGGCGAAGGCTCTGGTCTCTTACCTGCTCTCGCTCAAGAAGGACCAAGCCGTCCCGGCGGTGCTGAATTTCGCGCCTGCGAAAACCAAGACCGCCCCTTGAAATCATTTACCTAATACCTAAGTTCACACATGTCCCTGCCTAACCAAACACCAGACCTCGAGGACTCGATCAATGTGACCGAGGCCCACGGGCGAGTGGTCCGCGAAGCCGCCGCGTGCGCCCGCGAAAAGCGGATCGTTGACAATGGCATCGAACCGATTTCGTTGTGGGCCTTCGTCGCTTGCGGCGTGGTGCTGCTCGTCGCGGGCGGAATTCTCGGCACTGGCGGACGTTTGTTTTCCTACGGAAGCATTTTCCGCGAGGGCTATATCCGGACTCCCGCTCCCGGTGCCGCGGATGCCGGTCCGGTGCCCAAGGAAGCTCTTGCCGCCTACATGTCGAAAGGTGCGAAGATCTATTCCGCCAAGTGCAACGGCTGCCACGGATCCGATGCCAAGGGCAACGGTTCGACTTTCCCTTCGCTGGTCGGTTCGACTTGGGTGACCGGCGAGACCGATCTCTTCGCGATGATCATTCTCAATGGTCTTGAGGGACCTGTCAGCGACGGCAAGACGTATGGGGTCATGCCTCCGCAGGGAATCGGCATGGCTGCCGAAGATCTCGCGGGTATCATGACCTACGTCCGCAACAACTTCGGCAATGCCACGGGCGATGTCGTCACCATCGACATGGCCAAGGCCGCCCTTGAAATTTCCGCCGCCCGCAAGAACGCCGGCAAGTCGGTGATCAGCGCGGAACTCACCGCCGATCACGTCAAGGCGCTGCCGGGCGACGTGCTCGATCCGAAAACTTTGCTGGATCCAATCACCTTGGCCCCTGCCAAGGCTCCCTGAGCCGGTTCTTCAGACTCCATTTTCAAACCACCTTTTTTCAGACTCCACACACGCCGCAAGACGGAATTATGAGCTCTCACGCTACCTCACACGCCGGGCACGACGCCCACCACGAAGACCATCATCACGAACCGGGATTCATCCGGAAATGGATCTTTTCCACTGATCACAAGATGATCGGCCTCCAGTATGGGATCACGGCCCTGGCCTTCCTGGCCTTTGGATTCTATCTGATGATGGTGATGCGCTGGAGCATCGCCTACCCGCACCAACCGCTTCCGGAATGGATGAGCTGGGTGTTCACTGACGGCTGGAAGGCCCGCTGGTTGCAGGACGGCAAGGTGACAGGGGAGACTTATAACATGTTCGGCGCCATGCACGGGACGATCATGGTGTTCCTCGGCATCGTGCCGCTCGGCTTCGGTGCCTTCGGCAACTATGTGACGCCGCTCCAGATTGGCGCGCCGGACATGGCGTTCCCGCGTTTGAACATGGCCAGCTACTGGGTCTATCTGGTCGGCGGCCTGATCATGTGCGCCTCGTTCTTCCTGGAGTCCGGGTCCGCCAAGTCCGGTTGGACGAACTACTCGCCGCTCGCCGGTTTCGCGGACGGCCAAGTCGTCAACCAATGGCTGGCAGGTCAGACGCAATGGCTGATCGGATTGGTCTGTCTTATCACCTCGTCACTTCTCGGTTCGGTCAATTTCATCACCACCATCATCAACCTGCGGGTGCGTGGCATGACCTGGATGCGGATGCCGTTCTTTGTCTGGTCCATGCTGGTGACCGGTTTCCTGCTGCTCCTCGCCTTCCCGCCGCTTGAGGCCGCCGGCATCATGCAGCTGATGGACCGCGTCGCGCATTCCTCGTTCTTCATGCCTTCCGGACTCTTCACCAAGAGCGAGGGGCTGGCCGATCTATCCGGCGGTGGTTCACCACTGTTGTACCAGCACTTGTTCTGGTTCCTCGGCCACCCGGAAGTTTACGTGCTTCTGCTTCCCGCGTTCGCCTGTGTCAGTGAAATCATTCCGGCTAACACCCGCAAGCCACTCTGGGGTTACAAGTCGATGGTGTATTCCGTGCTGGTGCTCGGCTTTCTCTCCTTCGTCGTGTGGGCTCACCACATGTATATGACCGGCATGGGCGCTGCGGTTTCCACCTTCTTCCAAACGACGACGGTTCTGATCTCGGTTCCTTCAGTGGTCATCATCACTGCGATGCTGATCTCGCTTTGGGGTGGTTCGATCCGCTTCACCCCACCGATGATGTGGGCGTGCGCCTTCATCCCGATGTTCGGCATCGGTGGCCTCACCGGACTGCCGCTGGCCTTCAACCTGGCCGACCTTCACCTGCACGACACCTACTATGTGATCGGCCATTTCCACTATGTCGTGGCGCCCGGGATTCTCTTCGGCTTCTTCGCCGGAATTCTCCACTGGTATCCGAAAATCACCGGCCGTTTCATGAGCAAGACGCTCAACCACCTGCACTTCTGGCCCAGCCTGATCTGCATGAACCTGATCTTCTTCCCGATGCTCGTGCAGGGTATGGCCGGCTTCCACCGCCGTTGGTATAACGGGGGCGACGCCTATCTCGCAAAGGCCGCTGACAGCGTCAACGTTTTCGGCAACACCGTCGCTGAGTATATCGACATGAACATCGTCATGTCGATGGGAGCTTGGACCATGGCCTTGTTCCAAATTCCTTTCATCATCAATCTTCTGTTCGCATGGAAGTTCGGGAAAAAAGCCGAAAGCGATAATCCTTGGAATGCCACCACGCTGGAGTGGGCGACTCCGACGCCTCCGGGCCATGGCAATTTCCTCAAGGATCCCGTGACCTATCGGGGCCCATACGAATACAGCCGCCCGGGCGATGATTCGGATTTCCTTCCGCAGTGGATCGAGCCGAAGCACCTCGACTCTTCGAACAAGCCGGCAGACAAGCACTAAGCTTCCCAATTTCAACCCCGTCTCCGCGGTTCACCTCCTCACAGCATTCCCTTTCTCAAATGGAAATTCCCTACGTCGTCACTCCCCGAAAGGACACCGGCCTCTTCAACTCGAAGATCGCGATCTGGTTGTTCCTTGCTTCCGAAGTCATGCTCTTCGGCGGCTTCTTCTCGGCCTACGTCTTCCTCCGCCTCGGCGCGGATTATCCATGGCCGGAGCGGACGCTTCCGGTGCTGCCGGGCCTGATCAACACCTTCGTCCTCATCGGTTCCTCGGTGACCGTCGTGTTCGCATGGGCATCCTTGAAATTGCGGAACTGGAGGATGTTTCAACTCTTCATGGGCATCACGGTGTTCTGCGCGCTGATCTTCATGGTGCTCAAAGGCATCGAGTATAACGTGAAGTTCCATCACCAAGCGGTGCGCCTCAAGGACTACACCGTGATGGAAGGTCACTTGGGTTATGAAAAGGAACTCGACCATAATGGCAACAAGGTCGAGGAGAACCTCATATTCATCGAGACTGCAAAGCTCACTTTCAGCACCCGCCGTTTTAACCAGCCATGGGTTGAGGAAATCCTGACACAGGCCGGTCATCACGACTCGAAGGTGGTCCTGGCCGCGGATGTCGCGGTCGTCACTAAAGAGGGTCAGCCCGCCGAGGTGATCGCCAAGGCCGGCGAGCCTCTCTCCGCGGAGTTGCTCCGCCGGATCGAGAAAACCCGCCTGGCTGCCAGCAGTCACAATTCCGCCCTGCGCACCGCATCATTGCGTGAGGAATGGGTCAAAGCCCACGCCGCCAATCCCGGCAAGAAGGACTGGCAGATCGCTTCCGGCGTCAACATCGACACGGCCGCGCTCGCGCCCAAGTTGCTCACCGAGGTTTCCACCGTCGCCTTCAATGTCGAACCGCCGGCAAAGCTGGATTTCCACCCCCGCGACATCAAGGAAGCCGACGGCCAATCCCGCCTCCGCGACGATACCGTGGTTGACGGCAAGCTGCTCGCCAGTCCGATGGTTTTCCACAACGTCGATGCGATCGACTTCCAGCATCTCGTGATGAAGGCGAAGGAGAAGGGGATCGATCCTGAGGTGGCGATCGAGAATTCCTGGCTCATCAAGAACAGTCCGTTCGCCAAGGAAGCCTGGGAGTGGCACCAGGGCGAGGTCGCCAAACTCGAGGAGCGCCTGATCAAGGAATACGGCCTCGACAAGAGCGGCAAACCGAAACGCGTGCCGACTCACAAGGAGCTCTATCGAATCGGCTGGAAGGATTTCGCCAAGAAGGCGGAGCAACAGCACGGCATCAAGCTTTCCACCATGGATGCCTTGAAAGAGGAGTTCATGGGGCCGAACTACGACGCCCGGAATCCTCATGGCGACCAACCCCACGCCGAGGGCGAACATGTCAAGGAGACGTTCCCGCACTTCTCGCTGCCGCGCGAGCAGGTCGGTTTCGCCGCCAAGTTCACGCCGGCATGGAACACCTACTACGCCATCTATTTCACCATCACCGGCCTTCACGGCTTGCACGTCATCGGCGGCGCGCTGGTCCTCGCCTACTACCTCTTCTTCGGCCGGAAGATGTACCTCGAGAATCCCGAGTGGCTTGCCAACCGCGTCGAAATCGGCGGCCTGTTCTGGCACTTCGTGGACCTTGTATGGATCTTCGTTTTCCCGATCCTGTATTTGATGTAAGGTTCAAACCTCAATCTCCCAATTCCAAATTCCAAATCAAATGGCTGACACCCCGGAAGCAATCAAGAAGTCCGTCCGCACCTACATGTTCGTCGGTGGGATTCTGTTCCTCGGAACCATCATCACCGTCCTCGTCGCATCGGTGGAGGCTCTCGACGTCGGTCAACACGGCTTCGATAAATGGGACTGTATCCTCGGTCTCGCCATCGCGACGATCAAGGCGTCCCTGGTTGCGTTTATCTTCATGCACCTCAATCATGAGAAGAAGGCGGTTTACTGGCTCTTCGCCTCCGGGCTTTGCATGGTATGCAGTCTTGCCGGGCTCACCGCCCTTGCGATCTTTGATCCGATCCATGATCCGCTTTTTTTCGGCAAGGAATCCACGACCCCGAAAATTCTGGCCTCGCCATCGCTCCGTTGATGTCCTTCTAGTCTTTTAAAACCAAAACCAACTATCCCATGTCCCTCAAAGGATTTCACATCGTCTTCGTGACAGTCAGCACCCTGCTTTGCGTGTTTCTGGCCTTGTGGTCCTTCTTGCTCGCTCCCGAGTGGTCGGGGATGACCATGGCGCTTGGGATTGTGGGGATCGCCGGGGCCTTGCTGATGCCTGTCTATGGCGTCTGCTTCTATCGAAAAATCACCCGCATCCACATCTGATGCCCCTCAACCGGTAAGATTCCATGAACCCCATCTCCCACTTCCTCGCTTGCTCCAGTTGCCGTGTCACGATGGTCGCCGGTGGCGGAGATGCGGCCGGTTGGTCGATCTTCTTTTTGCTTTTCGTCATCCTCGCGATGTTGGGCTGCATCGGTTTCTTCATGATCCGCATCGCCCGGCGTCAGAGAGAGCACTTCGATCCCACGCTCTCGGATGACTATGTGGCCCCGACGAGTTTGCATTGACCGCTCCGTTTCAGATTTAGAATTTAAGATTTAGAATTTCCAGCACTATGAGTCCTTCCAAGTTTCTAGGCATTCCCGAAAACTTTTCCGCCCACGGCGGTCAGGTCGATCACATGATGGACGTCGTCCACTGGTTCATGATTGCCTTGTTCGTGGGGTGGACGCTGTTCTTCTTCTACTGCATCTTCCGCTTCTGGCATAAGAACAACCCGAAGGCTTCCTATGAAGGCGTGCGCAGCCACCTCTCCAGCCACCTCGAAGTCGGCGTGATCATCGTGGAAGCCGTGTTGCTTCTCGGTTTCGCCTTCCCGCTGTGGGCCGAGCGCGTGGACAGCTGGAAGGATGTGCAAAACCTCAACCCGGTGCGGGTCCGAGTGGTTGGATGGCAGTTCGGCTGGACCTATCACTACGCGGGTGCCGACAACAAGTTCGGCCGTGTTGATCCGAATCTCATCTCCGGCTCCAACGACCTCGGCATCGACTACACCGATCCTAACGCCTTGGACGATTTCACCAGCCCGATCCTCAAGCTCCCGGTCAACCAGCCTGCCGTGCTTAACATTGGCACCAAGGACGTGATCCACAACTATTCCATCGTCCCGATGCGCATCCAGCAGGACGCCATTCCCGGACGGGAAATCCCGATGTGGTTCACGCCGATCCGACCTCTCGAAACCTTCGTCGTTTGTGGCCAGCTTTGTGGAGAGGGTCATGCCAACATGGTCGGCTCCATGGAAGTGGTCCCCAAGGACCAATACGACACTTGGTATAAGAGTCAGACCGAGGCCGCGTTGAAGGCGAACAGCCCGAAGACTCCGGCCACCGCGAAGAACTGATCATCCCTCGTGGCTGACATTACCGAAATCGACCGCGAGGATTTCCGCAACCTCCTCATCGAGATCGGCAAGACACGGATTCCTTTCGGCAAGTTCGGGATCAAGTCCTATCCGCCCGCCGGGGTTCCCATCATGGACCTCCCGCCGGAATATCTCTGTTGGTTCCAGGAACGCGGCTTTCCCAAGGGCCGCCTCGGCGAGCTGATGGCGCAGGTTTGCGAGATCAAATCCGTCGGCATGGACTCGGTTTTCGATCCCATCCGCCAGATGAACGGCGGCCGATTCCGGCTCCTGCCCGCGCGGCGCAAGACGTTTGATTTCGAGTAGGTCTCGGTCCCCGCTATCAGGGGGAAAGAACTTCACACGGTGATATCGACGGTCAGGTCGTTGCCGAGGCTTTCGATGGCGGCGGTGAGTGCGGCGGGCTCCGCGTTTTCAGGGATGGAAATGACGCCGTGGGCGCGGAACATCTCGTGGCCGCTCATCGGCGCGCTTTCGAGTCCGGTGGTGAGTTCCTCGATGTTGCCGCCGGCGCTGGCGACGGCGGCGGATAGCTCGCGGACGATGCCCGGGCGGTCGTTGCCGACGACTTCCACGACGAGGGTCCGGCGGGGCAGGGGTTCCTGTGCGTGCTGGCGGACCGCGAGGATGGTGAGTCCGGAGTTGCCGGGCGTTTGGAGTTCGTTGATCAGCGCGTCCGCGGTTTCCGACGGGCATTCGATGCGCACGATGCCGGCGAATTGTCCGGCGAGCCGGGCCATCCGGCTTTCGAGCCAGTTGCCGCCATGGCTGGCCACGGTGCCGGCGAGCGAACTGACGAGTCCGGGGCGGTCATTGCCGAGCACCGTCATGACGAGATAGGATTTCATGGAATGGAGGCAAGCAGAGTGGTCTTGAAATGCCAATGGTTTTCGGTGAGTCCCGGGCTTTTCGTGCGGCGGGATTTTATTCCCTCCGGTCTTGTGGAATGAAGAAAATCCCCTCAGGCTCCATCCAACTCGAATGAATACCCCCATGGCCAACGAGCATCCGTTCCAACTTCTTTTCGAAACCCTCGGCCGCGTGCCAGCCGCTCATGCGGACTCGGTGAACCGCCAGGCTTATCAGGTTCTATCCGACATTCTCTCGGTGCCGCTTGAAAAACCGGGCCGCTGTATCCTGCTGCGTGCGCCTCGCGCCGGCCATGGGAAGACCCATTTGCTGTCCCGCATCCAGCACCAGCTTGGCGCTAACCATGAATTCATCCCGCTGCATGCGGCTTTCGGCAGCCGGATCGACGCGACGACGGTTATCGACGATACCTTGCGGCGGCTCGTCCGCCAATTGCCGGCGGCCGGCGGGCTCTGCGTGCTCGATCTGGTGACGCGCCGCTTGTTTGCAGCCGCCTTGCAGCCGCTGGTCGGCTCGGGCGAAGTGCCGTGCCAGGATCGCGAAGGCGCGCTGACGGCGCTGCGCACGCGGCCGGTGGAGACCTTCGATTTCCACCATCCCAACGCGATCACCGCACATTGGGCGCGGGAAAATTTCGAGGTGCTCGGCCAGCGGCTCAGCCTCGAACTCGCGCATCGCTGCGACCTGCCGGTTCGCGAAATCGCCTTCTGGGTGGACGCGTTGTTCCGCTTCGCTGCCGCGCCGTCGGAAAATCCCGAGAGGGTGAAGATTCTGGCGGAAAGTGTCCACCGCGGAACCGATGTCGCGATGGAGCGGCTGGAAGCCTTGCTTGGTTTGCTCACCTTGCAGATTCGCGTCGTGCTCGTCGCCGACGACTTGGAGGGGTTTTCCGCGGACGAATCCGCAGCTCTCAGGCTGGCGGCCTTCCTCGGCGCGCTGCGCCAATCGGTGGACCGGCTCGATGTCATTCTCTCGCTCAACCAGGACATCTGGGAGAGCGCCTTCCTGCCTCGCCTCAGCGGCGGACTGGCCGACCGTCTATCCGAAGTGGTGGTGGAGCTTGAACCTCTCAAGGAGGCGGAAATGGAGGCTCTTCTCGATTCCCGCGTCCCCGGACTGGGTCGTAGTGTTCTCGACCATATCGACGTCGGTTCGGCGGGCACGCACGCCCGCGGTCTCATCCGTGCGGCGGGCATCGCATGGCTCAAGGCGACGGCGATGGATGCCGCGCCGCCTGTCGCGGCCGCTGTGGAAGTGCCGGATCCAGCTCCGGCTCCAACGAAAGAAGCCGAATCATGGCCCGCTCCCGAGTTTGTCCCGGCCGCGCCCGAGCACGCGCCCGTGACGATTCCTTCCGAACCTCCGACCTATCAGGCGCCGGTGGACTCGCCGCTTCAAACCGAGCCTGCCGTCACTGCACCCGAGCCCGTCATTTCCCAACCGCTGGTGGACGCTCCTTTCCAAAGACCTCGTCCGGCGTTTGTCCCGCAGCCGGCCGCAGTGGCGCCGCCAGTGACGGAACCCGCCCCTGAGCCGGTTCTTTCCCCGGTGGCCGAGTCCGCCGTTGCGGCGGCCGCCGACACCGATCGCGTTGATGACTTGCTCCGCCAATTCCGCGAGCGCTACGGTCGCGGAAGCTTGTGAAAATTTTCACAAACCCCTTGCGAATCGACCCGTTTTGGGCGCTTATTTCGCCGGCAAATCCGGCATGAGCAACACTACCCAAGAAATCGAGGCCCCCGACACCATCGCCCGCGCCGCCCGCGCCGCGGACCACTATCATGCGGAAACGGATGATCTCGTCGGCGAGCGGATGGTGCTGAACATGGGCCCGTCCCACCCGGCGACCCACGGCGTGTTGCGCCTCATTCTCGAACTCAACGGCGAAATCATTGATTCCGCCGATCCGGACGTCGGTTTCCTGCATCGCGGCGACGAGAAGATCGCGGAAAACATGCACTACAACCAGTTCGTGCCTTACACGGACCGTCTGGATTATCTCGCCCCGCTGGCGAACAACGTCGCCTACGCCTGCGCCGTGGAGAAACTGATGGGCTGGACGCTGCCACCACGCGGCCAGGCTTTGCGAGTGCTTTGCTGCGAGCTTGCCCGGCTTTCCTCGCACATGCTCGGAGTCGGCGTCTGCGCCATGGACGTCGGCGCGATGACCGTTTTCCTCTACACTTTCACCGAGCGGGAAAAGGTCTATAACCTCTGCGAACAGCTCACCGGCGCCCGCTTCACCACCTCCTACACCCGCGTCGGCGGCCAGCTCCGCGACATGCCGCCGGGCTTCGAGGAATCCGTCCGCCAGTTCCTCGACGAGTGCCTCGTCACCATCGGCGAGATCTCCAAGCTGCTCGATAAAAACAAGATCTTCCTCGACCGCATGGTCGATGTCGGCGTGATCAGCCGCGAGTCCGCCATCGCCTATGGCATGACCGGCCCGAACCTCCGCGCCTCCGGCGTCCCCCGCGACCTCCGCAAGGACAGCCCCTACCTCGGCTACGAGAAATACGATTTCGACGTCCCGATCGCCGAGGAAGGCGACTGCTACGCCCGCTATCAGGTCCGGATGGAGGAAATGCGCCAGTCCATCCGCATCTGCCGTCAGGTCCTCGACACCATGCCGGACGGTCCGGTGAATCTCGCGGATTCCAAGAGCATGCTGCCCGACAAGGAGCGCGTGTTGATGTCGATGGAGGAGCTCATCCATCATTTCATCGTCTCCACCCAGGGCATCAACGCCCCCGCCGGCGAAGTCTATTTCGCCGCGGAAAACCCCAAGGGCGAGCTCGGGTTCTTCATTCATTCCAAGGGCGGCGGCGTGCCGTATCGCCTGAAAATCCGCAGCCCCTCGTTCTGCAATCTCTCCATCACCTCCAAGCTCCTGCCGGGCCACATGGTGTCCGATATTCCGGCCATCCTCGGCTCGCTGGACTTCGTGATGGGCGAGTGCGACCGGTGAAGAACGAAGAGTTTTAGCCGCAAAAAGGCGAAAAAATGGCCCAAAAAGATTTCATATTCCAGGTTTGTGACGAGGTGAGGGAATGTTCCTTCGCGCATCACAAATTCCTGCGTCATGGCCACAAGGAGAAGATTTATGAAAATGGCTTGGCCAATCGCCTTCGCCGCCGAGGCATCGAGGTTGTCCAACAGCCATCGCTTTCAGTCTTTGATGATGATGGAACATTACTCGGTGATCTCGATATTGATATGCTTGTCGTTGGCGAATTGGTCATCGAACTGAAAGCCGTTAAAACCATTCTCAACGAGCATATCGCCCAGCTCCTCGGCTACCTTCGCGCCTCCCGCAAGGAACACGGCCTCCTCATCAATTTCGGTTCCCCGATCCTTCAGATTAAAAAATACGCGCTCTCCCAAGACCTCGACTCTGAATCTTAATTTTTTTTGCGCTCTTCTTGCGCCTCTTTAAGGCTGTAAAATCTTAATACGATCTCCCGATGTCCCACTCCACTCTCGAAGAAAACGTCGCCTCGCACGAGACGCCCGGCAGCAAGTTCTATCCGCCGTTCGTCGTCACTCCCGCGCTTGAGGCCGAGGCGGACGAGCGCATCTCGCACTACCCGGAGAGCAAGCGCGCCGCGACCTTGCCGCTGCTGCACATCGTCCAGCACCACTTCGGTTACATCTCCGCGCCTTCCATCGAGTGGGTCGCTAACAAGCTATCGATCGAGCCGATCAAGGTGCTCGAAGTGGTCACTTTCTATCCGGGCTTCCGTCAGTCCGCTCCGGGCAGGTTCCACATCCGCGTCTGCCGCACGCTTTCCTGCGCGATGGGCGGCAGCTACGAGCTGATGGAGCGTCTCTGCGAACTGACCGGCATCGACCGCTCGGCCAGCGACTCTCATCACCACCCGGTCACGGTTTCCCCGTGCGGGAAGTTTTCTGTCGAGTTCGCCGAGTGCCTGGCGTCCTGCGGCAGTGCGCCGGTCTGCATGGTGAACGACGATTTCCACGAAGGAATCGCCCCCGGCAAAGCCGAGGAGCTCCTCGCGAAATACGCTGCCAAGGCGTAATGAGGACTCCAGTCCAATGCCTTTAAGGATTGGAGAACTTCCAAGCTGCGCGAACCGGGTGGAAGTGTCGAAAAAACAAGGAGGGGCGGACTCCGATCCGCCCAAGCCCATGAGATGACAATGGGATGAGCGAATGCCAGGAATCATTGGCTTTCCATGGGCACGGCGATTCGGAGATCGCCGCTCCTTGAGGAAGAGCTCAGCACCGCATGGAGCAGAGCTTCCATCCGTCTCAGGCGGCAGCAGAGCGTGCCGCAGTCCGGACTGTTTTAGTCGCCTCGATCAAGCGGGGCCGCGGTCCACGTCCATGCGGAACGGGCGGCCGCGGAGGCGGGCGTTGCGGGTGCGGTCGATGACCTGGCCGACGAATTGCTCCGGCACATCGACCAGCGAGTGTTTCGGGAACAAGGTGATGCGGCCGAGGCAGCCGTCCGGCAATCCGGCTTCGCGGTAGAGCATGCCGACGATTTCCTTGGCCATGACGCCGTGGGTTTTGCCGAGCGAGAGGAACAGGCGGGTCATTCCGCTTTCCTGAGGAATGATGTCGCGCGGACCGTCGTGGCGGGGTCCGCGTTCATCGCGTTGCGGGCGGTCGTCGCGCTGCGGACGATCGTCACGTTGCGGGCGGTCATCGCGGCGGGGAGCCTCACGGCGTTCGCGGCGTTCCGGTTCGCGGTCTTCCTCGATTGCGGAACCTTCGCGGCCGCTGGCTTCGCGGATCATCGTGACGAGCGCGCCGGCGATGTCGGTAGGAGTGTGGCCTTGTTCGAGCAGTCGGTCGATGTTGTCCTGATAGGTATCGAACTTGCCGGTTTCCAGGCGCTCCTTGAGGTCGTCGAAAATCAGGTCCGCGCGGCGGCCTTCGACTTGCTCGACGGACGGAATCCGCTCGCGCTTGATGACCGAGCGGGTGTAGCGCTCGATCGACTGGAGCCGATAGATCTCACGGCCGTAAACGAAGCTCACGGCGCGGCCCGAGCGGCCGGCGCGGCCGGTCCGGCCGATGCGGTGGACGTAGTCTTCCGGATCGGTCGGCAGGTCGTAGTTGAAGACGATGTCGATTTCCTCGATGTCGAGTCCGCGGGCGGCGACGTCAGTGGCGACGAGGATTTCCACCGCTCCGTCGCGGAAGCGCTTGAGGACGCGCTCGCGCATTTGCTGGGTGATGTCGCCGTGGAGGCGGTCGGCGGCGTAGCCCCGGTTGACCAGGTCCTCGGTGCATTCATCGACCGAGCGCTTGGTGTTACAGAACACGATGCCGAGGCGCGGCGGGTTCATGTCGAGGATGCGGGAAAGTACCTCGACTTTGGAGCGCTGGCGGACTTCGAAATAGGATTGTTCGACCGTGGAAACGGTGCGGGCTTTTTGCTCGATCTGGATGACTTCCGGGCTGTTGCCGAATTTCTGGATCAGGCGGGATACGCCCGGATTCATCGTCGCGGAGAAGAACAGCGTCTGGCGGTCAGGAGGGAGCGCGGCGAGCAGCTCGTCCATTTCATCCTTGAAGCCCATGTCGAGCATGCGGTCGGCCTCGTCGAGGATGGCCATCTTGATGCGGGAGGCGTCGAAACTGCCGCGGCGGAGGTGGTCGAGCAGGCGGCCGGGAGTTCCGACGACGAGTTGCGCGCCGGAGCGCAGCGCGCGGAGCTGGCGGTCGATCGGCGCGCCGCCATAAACCGGAGTGGCGTGGAGCCCCTTCATTTTCGCGCCGAGGCGGTGAACTTCCTCGCAAACCTGGACCGCGAGCTCGCGGGTGGGGCAGAGAATCAGCACTTGCGGGTAGCCTTCCTTGACGTCGAGTTTCGCGAGGGCGGGTAGCGTGAAAGCGGCGGTTTTCCCGGAGCCGGTGGCGGACAGGCCGACCAGGTCCTTGCCCAGCAGGGCAGGGGGGATGCTCATGGCCTGAATCGGCGAGGGACGCTCGTAACCGAGGGTTTCAATGGCGGCGAGCAGAGTATCGGGCAACCCGAGTTCAGAAAAAGGAGGCGTATCCATGAGCAAATATGAGTCAATATTCCGGACTCGCAGATCATCTGACTTGCCGGGCGGCGAGGCTATGGCTGGTTTTTGAACGAAAACAAGCACGGATGTGAAAGATTAGAGGATTCGTGGGGATTGCCATGCCCCGGCCGGCGTGCAAACTGCCTGCGTGGCGAGTTACGACGATCAAAAACGGATGATGAACTTCTCGCTGGCGGCGGCCGTGGTGCTGCTCGGGGCGAAGGTGACTGCCGCGGTGGTGACCGGATCTTCTGCCATTTACTCGGACGCGGCGGAGTCGGTGGTGCATTTCCTCGCGGTGTGTTTCGCGGTTTGGGCGCTGCGGCTCGCCCACAAGCCGGCGGACGAGACGCACCATTTCGGGCATGACAAGGTGTCGTTTCTTTCGGCGGGCTTCGAGGGCGCGATGATTTCGGCGGCGGCGCTGCTGATTTTCTACGAGGCGGTGCGGCAGATGATTTTCGGCGTGCGGATCGAGAACCTCGGCTTCGGGCTGGCTGTCACCGCGGGGGCCGCGGGCATCAATCTGGTCCTCGGGCTTTCGCTCGTCGCTCTGGGCAAACGCAGTGGTTCGCCGCTGCTCCGCGCCAATGGCATGCACGTGCTCACCGATGTCTGGTCGAGCGTCGCGGTGCTCGTCGCCCTCGGCCTTTACAAATCCACCGGCTGGGTCTGGTGGGATCCGCTCGCCGCGATGCTCGCCGCCATCAACATCCTGCGCGTCGGTTACAAGTTGATCCGCGAGAGCCTCGGCGGCCTGCTCGACGAGAGCGACCCCGTCCTCGAGAAGCGCATCCGCGATCTGCTCGACGCCGAGGTGGCCAGGCGCGGGCTTTCCTATCACAACCTGCGCCACCGCCACTCGGGAAGAACCCACTGGATCGAGTTCCACTTGGTTTTCGACGACGATCTCACCGTGGGCGAGGCGCACGAAGCCGCCACGGAAATCGAGGCCAGCGTCGCCGAACTGCTGCGCCCCGACGGCCGCGTGATTTCCCATCTCGAACCCAAGTCTGCCGAGCACCACGAGGAAAGTTGGGAGGGGCGGTGATCGGTGAAATAGCGTGTTTTCCCGCTTGGCCGGCGGCGCTTCTCACGGTGGAATGCTGCCGTTATGGCTTACCTCGACGAAAACTTCCTGCTCTACTCTCCCACCGCGCGCCGGCTCTTCCATGAAGTCGCCAAAGACCAGCCGATCATCGACTACCACTGCCATCTCTCGCCCCGCGAGATCGCGACCAACCACCGCTGGGAAAACATCTCCGACATCTGGCTCGGCGGCGACCATTACAAGTGGCGCTTGATGCGGGCCAACGGCATCGACGAAAACATGATCACCGGCGACTCCTCGCCGCGCGAGAAATTCCAGGCCTGGGCTGAAACCGTACCCTACACCCTGCGCAACCCGATCCACCACTGGACCCACATCGAGCTGCAGCGCTATTTCGGCATCGACCTCCTGCTCACCCCGGACACCGCCGACGAGATCTGGGAGCGCACCAACGCCAAACTCGCCGAGCCGGACTTCTCCGTCCACGGCCTGTTGAAAAAGTTCGACGTGCGCGTTGTCGGCACGACCGATGATCCCGCCGATCCGCTCGACGACCACCACCGGATCGCCGCCTCGGACCTGGTCACCCAAGTCCTGCCGACCTTCCGCCCGGATAAGGCCCTGCTGGTGGACCGCCCCGACCTGCTCGCCCCGTGGTTGGAAAAACTCGAAGCCACTTCGGACATGGCCATCATCCATTTCTCCGACCTGCTGGCCGCCTTGCAAAAACGCCATGACGATTTCCACGCGGCCGGCGGACGCTTGTCGGACCACGGGCTCGACCGTCTCCCCGCGCTGCGCTGCACCGACGAGGACGCGGCGATGATCTTCAACCGGGCCCGCGCCGGCAAAGCCGCCACCCCGGAGGAGAAGGAAAAATTCTCGTTCTACCTGATGGTCTTCTTCGGCCAGCTCGACGCGGCCAAGGGCTGGACCAAGCAGCTCCACCTCGGCGCGTTCCGCAACGTCAACTCGCAGATGGCCGGCAAGCTCGGACCCGACACCGGCTACGACACCATCGGCGACACGACCCAGGGCGCGGCACTCGTCATGTATCTCGACGCGCTGACGAGCGCCGGGGCGATGCCGAAGATGGTCCTCTATAATCTCAACCCGCGGGACAACTATCTGTTTGCCTGTCTCACCGGAGCCTTTCAGGACGGCACGGTCGCCGGCAAGATCCAGTTCGGTTCGGGCTGGTGGTTCCTCGACCAGAAGAACGGGATGGAGCTCCAGCTCGACGCCCTGTCCGCCACCGGCTTGCTGTCGCGCTTCGTCGGCATGCTCACGGATTCGCGCTCGTTCCTGTCGTTCCCGCGCCACGAGTATTTCCGCCGCATCCTCTGCAACCTCATCGGCGGCGAGGCCGACCGCGGCGAGCTGCCCGATGATTTCGAGGCGCTCTCCGGCCTCATCCGCGCGGTCTGCTTCGGCAACGCCAAGCGCCATTTCGGCTTCGACGTTTGAAAGCGCGGCGGCCTGCGGCGGCGGGCGATTGAACGTGGCTGGCGCGTCCCGCGCCAGACCGTCTCCGGAGCGTCCCGCTCCGACGCCATCCGACGGCGCGTGCACCCGGCAGGGACGCGGCGGGCGACTTGGATGGAAGCCCCGCCGGAGGCTTCTCTTCATCTTCTCATCTCCGCTTCATCCGCACCGCCCATCCGGGCGGACAAATGGGCGGGCCAAGGTCGTCCAGCCCTAGCGGGGTGACACTTGGAGCGCGTGGCAGGCACGTGGCAGGCACGTGGCAGGCACGTGGCAGGCACGTGGCACGGCCACGCGGAGCAGGGCGTCCGACAGTCCTGTTATTTCTCCAGCGATGGGATGCCGACGCTTGGGTCGGTGTCGGCGCTGTAGTCCACGCCTGCGAGGCCGAAGCCGAAGAGGCGGAGGAAGCTGGATTGGTAGCCGGAGAAATCTCCGAGCTGTTGGAAGTTCTCGGTGTTCACTTGTTCCCAGCGCTCGGCGACGACGTCCTGGACTTGCGAGGCCATTTCCCAGTCGTCCACGCGGATGCGGCCGGCTTCGTCGGGCTGCGGGTTTCCGTTATAGAGGCGGTCGCGGAGCATGCGGTCCATCTGCTCGATGGTATCCTCGTGAGTGCCCTCGTCTTTCATCACCTTGTAGAGCAGCGAGATGTAAAGCGGCACGACGGGGATGGCGGAGCTGGCCTGGGTGACGAGCGCCTTGTTGACGGAGACCCAGGCTTTGCCGTGGAGCGGGGCGAGTTTTTCGTCGAGCAGGCGTTGGACGCGTTCGAGGTCTTCCTTGGCTTTGCCGATGGTGCCGTTTTTGTAAATCGGCCAGGTCATGGAGGGCCCGATGTAGGAGTAGGCGACGGTCTGGCAGCCCTCGGCGAGGACGCCGGCTTCGAGCAGCGCGTCGGTCCAGAGTTCCCAATCCTGGCCGCCCATGACGGCGATGGTGTTGGCGACGTCATCGCCCTCGGCGGGCTCGATGGTGATCTCGTTGACGACGCCGGTGGTGGTATTGAGGTTCTTGTTGCTGTAGCTCTCGCCGACGGGCTTGAGCACGGATTTGTAAACCTCGCCGGTTTTCGGGTCGGTGCGGCGCGGGGAGGCGAGGCTGTAAATGACGAGATCGACTTGGCCGAGGTCCGCCTTGACGGCGTCGATGACTTCCTTTTTCACGGCGTCCGAGAAGGCGTCGCCATTGAAGGAGCGGGCGTAGAGACCGGCCTTGGCGGCTTCGAGTTCGAAGGCGCGGGTGTTATACCAGCCGGCGGTGGCGGTGCTGTCGGCGGAACCGGGGCGTTCGAAGGCGACACCGATGGTGGCGGCATTCGCACCGAAGGCGGCGGCGATCCGCGAGGAGAGGCCGTAGCCGGTGGAGGAGCCGATCACGAGCACGCGCTTGGGGCCGTTCTCGATGAGGCCGCGGCTTTTGACGACGGCGATCTGTTCGGCGACGTGTTTGGCGCAGCCCTCCGGGTGGGCGGTGGTGCAAATGAATCCACGGATCTTCGGTGCAATGATCATATGGGGGCGGAGGGTATCGGCGCGGGGCGGGGTGGCAACTGTTTTTGCGATGGTCAGTCCGCCACAAGCTGTTACGAATTTCCCCGCATGCAGTGGTATTACTCTAAAAACGGCACCCAGCTCGGTCCGGTCTCGGAAGGGGAGCTTGTCGCGAAACTGGCTTCCGGCGAGGTTTCCGCCGCGGACTTGGTTTGGAAGGATGGCATGGCGGACTGGCGGCCGGCGGGAAATGTCGCGGAGCTCGCTTCTCTTCGGGTGATTCCGCCGGTGGTGAATTCACCTTACGCACCGCCAACGTTTTCGTCCGCTCCGATGCTCGGCGGGGCGAGCATTCCCAACTACTTGTGGCAGTCGATCGTGGTGACGATTTTCTGCTGCTGGCCGCTCGGGATTCCGGCCATCGTTTACGCGGCGAAGGTCGATGGCCTGAGAGCCCGCGGTGACATCGCGGGTGCGATGGCGGCCTCTTCGAGCGCGAAAACCTGGTGCATCGTCTCAGCGGGAATCTGGCTGGGGTTGATTGTCGTGTGGATCTTGTTTGCGGGCGTTGCGACGGTGTTTTCCCGTTAAATCGCGATGCGTGGCGACCGGGCAGGGTGGGTGGCGCTGGGGCTTCTGGTCCTGGCTTGCGGGGCGTTTTTCCTCCGCGAGCGGGGGCCGTATGGCTTGCCTTGGCTGCCCGATTGCACCTTCCACCAGCTCACCGGCCTGCATTGCGCGGGCTGCGGGATGACCCGCGCCGCGCATGCCACGCTGCACGGCCGGATCGGCGAGGGGTTCCGATTCAATCCGGTCGGCATGGTCCTGCTGCCGCTGGCGTGCGTCGGCATCGGGATCGAAATCCTCGGCTGGGTCCGGGGCAAGCCGCTGCCATTCCGCCTGAATGTGGGCGCGGCCGGAGCCTGGGCCATCGTGTGGATCGTGGTCGCGTTCTGGATTCTGCGGAATATCCCGTGCTGGCCATTCACGCTGCTCGCGCCGCCGTGATTTCGCACCGCAAGTGAGTCTTGCCGACGGCGTGGCCAACGTCTATTTCCGCTCATGCCATTGCTTCTCGGAGTCAACATCGACCACATCGCCACCCTGCGTCAGGCCCGCTACGCGAAAACGCCGGACTCGCCGAACGCAGAGCCCTGCCCGGTCATCGCCGGCCACGACGCCCTCGCCGGCGGCGCGGATTCCCTCACCATCCATGTCCGCGGCGACCGCCGCCACATGCAGGACGCCGACGCCTATCGAATCCGTGAAGAAATCAAGTTGCCCTTGAATCTCGAAATGGGAGTGACCGAGGAAATGGTCGGACTCGCGCTCAAACTGAAGCCGGAGTTCGTTTGTCTCGTGCCTGAAAACCGGTTGGAAATCACCACCGAAGGTGGCCTCAACGTGCTCGCGAGTTTCGACAAGACCCGCATGGTCATCGCCCGCCTGCAGGACGCCGGCATCCGCGTGAGCGTTTTCATCGATCCGGATCTGAAACAAGTCGAAGCCGCCGGCGAGGCCTGCGCCGACATGATCGAGCTCCACACCGGAGCGTTCGCCAACGCCACCGGCGATGCCGTGCAAACCGAGCTGGACCGCCTTATCGCCGCCGCCAAGGAAGGTCATCTCAGCCTCCAGGTGAACGCCGGCCACGGCATCAACTACACGAATATCCAACAGATCCTCACGATTCCCCACCTCGCCGAGCTCAACATCGGCCACAGCATCATCGCCCGCTCCACCCGTGTCGGCCTGACCGCCGCGGTGCGGGAAATGAAGGAGCTGATGGCAGCTTACCAAGCCTGATCATGCGTATTTTCGGAATCGGTATCGACGTGGTCGAGGTGGAGCGGATCGCCTCGGCCATCGAGCGCCATGGTGAGTCGTTCCTGGCGAAATTGTTCACCGCGGACGAGCGCGCTTACTGTGAGGCGCAGAAGAAATCCGCGCTCAACTACGCCGCCCGTTTCGCCGCGAAAGAAGCGGTTTCCAAAGCGCTCGGCACCGGCATCGGCGGCCAGGCCGGGTGGCTGGAACTTGAAATCACTCGCGATCCGTCGGGCGCGCCGAAGCTTCTACTCCAAGGAAACGCCGCCGAGTTCGCCAAACAAAACGGCATCACCGAAATCCAGATCAGCCTCACCCACGCCCGCGACTACGCCGCCGCGAACGCGATTGCTATTTCGAACATCGAACATCGAACGCCCAACATCGAACATTGAAGTAAAGAGGTGAATTTCAATTTCTTCCCTTCGACGTTCAATGTTTGAAGTTCAATGTTCAGTGTTCATCCTCCTCCCATGAACCGCCCTCGCCGCAACCGCCGCACGCCTGCCATCCGCTCGATGGTTCGTGAAACCACGCTGAGTCCCGGCGACTTCATCCTGCCGCTGTTTTTCCACGAGGACGCGGAAGACACGGCCATCGCCTCGATGCCCGGCGTCACGCGCTGGTCGTTGGCCAGCCTGGTCCGCGAGGCCGGGGAGGCCCACGCGCTCGGAATTCCCGCCATCGTGCTTTTTCCGAAAATCGAGGAAGCGCTCAAGACGCCGCTCGCCGGGGAATCCCACAACGACGACGGTCTCGTCCCCCGCGCCATCCGCGCGCTCAAGGCCGCGCATCCCACGCTCTGCGTCATCACCGATGTCGCGCTCGATCCCTACAACTCCGACGGCCACGACGGCATCGTCCGGCGCGACGGGCGAGGGGAGTTGGAGATCCTCAACGACGAAACCGTCGAGGTCCTCTGCCAGCAGGCGCTTTGCCACGCCCGCGCCGGAGCGGACATCGTCGCCCCGTCCGACATGATGGACGGCCGCGTGGCCGCCATCCGCGACGCGCTCGACAGCGAGGGCTTCACCCAAGTCTCCATCCTGAGCTACACCGCGAAATACGCGTCCGCCTTTTACGGTCCGTTCCGCGGCGCGCTCGATTCCGCGCCCAAGGACGGCGACAAGAAGACCTACCAGATGGACCCGGCGAACGCGCGCGAAGCCGTCCGCGAGACCCTGCTCGACGAAGCCGAGGGCGCGGACATGCTGATGGTCAAGCCGGCCGGCCTCTATCTGGACATCATCGCGAAAGTCCGCGAGACCACCACACTGCCGGTCGCCGCCTATCAGGTAAGCGGCGAGTATCTGATGCTCAAGAGCGCCGCCGCCGGTGGCTGGCTCGATGAAAAGGCGATCGTCCTCGAGTCCCTGCTCGCCATCAAGCGGGCCGGTGCGGACATGATTCTCACCTATTTCGCGAAGCAAGCGTGCGGCTGGCTGGAATCCTGACGGTATCCCGGCTGTCCCGGTCGGGAAATCCCGCGATCTTTCGTGCTTGGCAGTTTCCGCAACTCGCGGAACGATGGCCGCCATGGCAGGTGTGATCCGGGAACTTGAAGGCCTTCGCGTGAAGGTGGACGACGTGGTGTATATGCCCAGCCTCGACGCGCCGCCGGAGAAGCCGCATCCGTTCGTCTATTTCATCTCGATCCACAACGAGACGGAGGTGCCGGTGACGATCCGCGGCCGCAAGTGGGTGGTCCAGGAGGACGAGGGGGAAATCACCGTGGTCGAGGGCGACGGGGTGGTCGGGCAGACTCCAACGATCGAGCCGGGCGGACATTTTTCCTACAACAGCTACCACGTGGTCGGTCGCGGGGCGCGGGTTTCCGGCGCGTTTTTCGGCGAAACCGCCGGGGGCGATTGGATCTTCGCGCGGATTCCGGAGTTCCGGCTGGACGTGCCGAACTGGGCTTGAGCTCAGGTTTCCTCAGCCCGAAATGACGTGGTCCATCAGGACGTCGTGGGGTTCGGGGAAAGTGTCGGTTACTAACTGGATTTCGAAGCAGATTCCCAGTTTGATTGCGTCGGGGCGGGCGTTGGCGAGCATCCGGTCGTAGAATCCGCGGCCGCGGCCGAGGCGGCCGCCGCGCGAGTCGAAGGCGAGGCCGGGGCAGATGAATGCGTCGATTTCAGCCAACGCGACTTCGGGCGAGCTGGCGGCGGGTTCGAGGATGCCGAATGCGCCGGAAACGAGATTCGCTCCGGTGTGGAAGGTGAGGTCGGTGCCGCGGATTTTCGGGAAGACCCAGCGGGTTTCGGCGCGCCGCAGGAGGGTGGGCGATAGATCGACCTCGCCGGGGAGTGGCGAATAGACGGCGATGGTGCGGAGCGCGGGGTGGGCGAGCAGCCAGGTTTGCAAGGCCGCGCGGGCTTTGTCGGAAGCGGGTTGGCGCTCGCGCAGGAGCCGCCGCATGGTGTTGCGGAGCTGGGCTTTGTCAGGAGCTGATTCGGGAATTGCCACTTGCCAACAATCGGACTTTTCCCATCCTTACGCCCGATGATGCGTTTTTGGCAAGTAGCGGCAGTTTTTTGTGCGACGGCTTCGTTTCTCGGCGCGGAGGACCCGAAGAGGTCGTTCGCTTGGGACGCGCCCAAAGTCGTGGCCAGCGTGTTCACGGCGGATCTCGGGATGCTCGATTCCGAACGGGAGGAATACGCCACGAATCTCGCGACGTTGGCTTCCAACCAGGTGGCGGCGGCCAAGGCATCGCCCGCGTCGCTGACGGACGCGCGGCGGTTGCTCGCGCTGGCGCTCCAGCTTTCGCCGCGCAACAAACGGGCGGTGGTGGTGAATTTTCAGCTTTCCAAGGGGATTCTGCCTGAAGTCGTCGAGAGCAGTTACAGCCAGCCGGTGTTGGCGCGGCTGATCCTGACCCGCGGGCAGCTGCTTCTGAAACAAGGCGGTGAGGAAAACCAGCGGCTGGCGCGGTTTTTCATCCAGCTCGCCGCCGAGATGGACCCTAAAAACGAGGATGCCGTTTACGCCAGCGAGGTCCAGCGACTCGATCACGGAGCGGTGGATTGGGCATCGATCACCGACCCGGCCGGGAAGAAACCTTGAACCGGGATTTCCACTGTGGCTGCTGAAATCGAGCGCAAATTCCTGGTCGCGGATGATTCGTGGCGCGACGGGACTGCCGGCGTGAGGATCGCCCAAGGCTATCTCTCGCTAGATCCGGATCGCACGGTGCGGGTGCGGCTCGCCGGGGAGAACGCGTGGCTCACGATCAAGGGCCGCACCGAGGGCATCACGCGGGCGGAGTTTGAATACGTGATTCCGGCGGATGATGCGCAGGTGCTGTTGGAAATGTGCCTGCCCTCGGTGATCGACAAGACGCGGCACGAGGTTTCCTACGGCGGACATCTCTGGGAAATCGATGTTTTCCACGGTGATAACGAAGGCCTTGTCATCGCGGAGGTCGAGCTCGACGACGAGTCGATTTGCCCCGAACTGCCACCGTGGGCGGGGGCGGAGGTTTCGTCGGACGCGCGCTATTTCAACTCCTGCCTGGCGGCGCTGCCTTACACGCGGTGGGGGTAGCGTGATCGCGGCGGATATTTCCGGGACGTAATAGAGATTGCCGTGAGCCAACCCACGTTCCCCCAGCCCATTAAATCCCATACCGGCGCCCGCTCCGCCCCGCCCTCGGCCCGCTCCGCCCCAACGTCGTCGCCGCCGTCCGCAACTTCCTCCGCTTCCTCTGCCCCGACTCGGCGGGGTCCTACTAACCAACATCAAGCACCATTTTGATTGAGATGACGAAGAAGGCGGATTTTTGGTGGAATCGCGGGTCGGTTGCTTCAGTTCTCATCTCAACGGCATCCACGGTCGCAGGCCGCCGCTACAGGATGCCTCGGGGTCTGCCTCAGCGGCATTACCAAATAACAGGAATTCGGCTACCAGTTGCAGCGTATTGGAGAGCCATTCCCATCGAGCGGAGAACTTTATCAGTGGGGTCGGTAGAGATGGTGTGCGTTTCATCGCGCCGTCTCCAGGCGGGACTGTCGAGCTTTCCGGTCGGCAGCCACTGCCATTGCCAACGACCGGTATCCATTTCCTTGATCAACGATCCTGATGTGGGCGGGATCCCGGATCGAGGCGATCTGATCCTTCAGCAATTCACGAAGCACGAATCCATAGACTTCCCGTTTCTCCATTTCCAAGTCACCGTGGAGACGGAAAATCCCGTCCACCTCGTGCGAACCATGCCGATTCGTGATCGTGTGTTCATTCCATAGCATCTCAAACGTGGTGGTCTCGACGTTTGGGATCAGATCCTCCAGCATCTCGCGTTCATCGGTGGAGGCGATCGCGTTGACCACCAGGCTCGTGGGAACCCAGCCGAACAACCGGATGTCGCCGCGCTCGCAGACGATCCGGATTTCCTGCCTGTCCAACTGCCCGCACTGGTGGAATCCATGATAGAAATTGGCGAGCACCCCGTCCCCGTAGCGGACCGCGCACTGGACCTGCTCGATCACTTCGGCAGCCCCCGTGCCGCCAGGGCGGACTCCTTCCTGAGCGGACACCACCTCGCCCTCGCCGAAGAACATTTCGAACAAATCAAAAAAATGAACCACGTGCTCGATGAAGATTCCCCCGCTCGTCTTCAGGTTCCAGAACCAATGCTCCGGCGGAAGAGTATCATCACTCGCATAGTTTTCGTGAAACGCATGGATCGGCGGTCCCAGCAACCCCTGCTCGAGGATCTTGCGGGCACACTGGCACAGCGGGTTGTAGCGCATGATCAGGTTCACCCCGAGGACCCGTTCGTTTGCGGACGCCGCCTCCAGCATTGCCCGGCCATCCTCCAGCCGCGTCGCGAGCGGCTTCTCCGTCAGCACGTGCTTGCCCGCATTCAGCGCGGCCACCGCCAGCTCCATGTGCGTGGACGGTGGCGTGGCGATGTGAATGATGTCCACCTCCTGCCGCTGAATCAGCTCCTCCGGCGTGGACACATGGGAAATGCCGAACTCCTCCGCAGCGGCTGCCGCCGCCTCATCCACCACATCCGCCACCGCCACTGCCCGGACACCTTCCAACCCCCGGTATTGATCCAGACAAAATCGCCCGAATCCTCCGGCACCTATCAAACCCAGCCCGACCAGCGCGGAAGGCGAGCCAGTTGCGATCCCGGAATTTGGAATCTCCGCGTTCATGACACCCAAGGAGTCTAGGCTCGATCAGAGGTCATTTCAACTCCTCTTTCCATTGAGCCGCCACGTTACAAAGTGACAGACAAATAATCATTCTGGCTGCCGGGATTGGTGGATTGACTCTTGGTCCCGGAACAAATCATCTCAAACCATGAAGAATGCATCGGAGGTCATTGGGAAACTGGGAGAGCTGACAATTGCGCTCTCGGATGACCAGCCGCTGAAGCTCCTTCGCAAGGATTGGAATGCGTCCCGCGAGGCTCTCGTGGCGTTCTTGGCGCCTGAACGAGCACCGAAGGAGCGAGCCAATGCGACCCTTCTCCTTTTCCAGGCCGGTGATGAGGCCTTCGCCGAGGGTTTCAAGGATCTACTCACCGGGAATACCGGGGACGCCATTCTCACGGCACTGTTGGAGAATATCAGTTGGAGTTCCATGTGCGATAAGAGCCTGGTTGGGAATCTTCGGACCGAGGCAGTCGCTTCGGCCCTCAAGCAAAACATTGTCAAGTCGGACGGGAATGTCCTCAAACACGCCCTGCTCCTTCTCAAAAAGATCGGCGATCCTGATTCCCGCCAATTCCTTGAGAATGAGTTCGCATCCGCCTCCTGTCATCGCCGGTTGTCGATCGCACTGATTCTCGGAGCTGATACGGATCACGCCGCCGCCTGGGAGGCGATTCTCGCCGAAGCCGAGGAACACCCACCGCAGGATTGTCACTTCAAGGTTCGGAATGCCATCGCCGCGCACCTGGCGTCGGAGAGTCGCGATCTCGCGATCTCGCGATCTCGCGATCTCGCGAGACAGGCCGAGACAGGCCGAGACCTTCGTTTCGCGAACCATTGAAACGTTCCTCGACCAAGCCGGCTTTTGCATGGAGCAGTCCACCGCTCTCGCTTTTCTGGATAGTGCGAAATCCGCTGAAGCGCTCCCCGCGATCCGCAAGCTTCAGGACCACTACGGCGGACGCGATACGGTGATCGAAGGGCGAGCGATCGAAGCTCGCGCCCGCCTCGAGGAGGAGCCATCGGTTCCTGATCTCGAGGCAAAGCTCGAGAATCCCGCGGTTTCCTATCATGCCGCTCGCGCGCTTGTGGCGCAGCTCTCGGGACCGCCTGATGACGCCCTGCTCGACAAGTTGATCGAAGCCTCCCGCCGCTGTTATGGCAGCTACTTTGAACAATTCATGGAGCTCATCAGGGACTGTGGCCACCCGAAGGCGCATGACCTTGTCCGTGCTGTGCTCGGGGAAAAGGCCCCGGGCCTCGTTCTGCGGATTCTCGGCAAGTCGGAAGGCTGGAGCGCGGAACGCCTCGGAACTCTTGCGGCGGATTGCGGCCTACTCGCGTCCACCCCGACGCCGGCTCAACTCAAGGCGGCGGAAAAGCTTTGCGAAGAGCCCGAGAACCTCGACGATCTCGCTGCCGCCATCCTCCACACGGGCGGCTGCCTCATCGAGTTCGATCTGGAAACCGACGAGGTCCCGCCGAATTACCCCGACCTGATCGAGGAACTCGCGGGAATTTCCGGTGGGCAAATCACACCGGAGGACATCAAGAGCGAAGTCCTGCCCGGCGACGACGGGGCCTGCCGAATTACCTTCCACTCCGGCGGCCGGTCCTACGACTTCAGGACGGAAGGGCTTGGAGACTGGATTGACGAGGTGACCGTCCTGGGTTCCGGGCGCGGCTCCGAAAGCGGTTCCGGTAGCGAGTTCACCTTGCACCCCCTCCGATCCCGGCTCCGCAGCCTCCTGGAAGCCCGGCCCGAAAAAGGGACATGGCATTATAGGGCGACATTGGACCCTGTCGCCTAACGTCTCAACGGTAGGCCCGCATGAGGATGCGGAGGTCTCGTCTGACGCGCGCTATTTCAGCTCCTGTCTGGCGGCGCTGCCGTTCAGGAAATGACTGGTTTCCCAGAGAGAGTGGATAATCTTCAATCTCCCGCTTGCCAGCGGCGTTCATCCACTTACCCTTGCCCCAGAATCTCACATGAAAATCTGGCTCGACGGTAAATTGGTGGACGAATCTGAAGCGAAGGTGTCGGTCTTTGACCACGGCCTTCTCTACGGAGACGGTGTTTTTGAAGGCATTCGATTTTATAACGGACGTATCTTCCGCTTGGAGGAACACATCCGCCGGCTCTTCGATTCGGCGCGCGCGATCATCCTGGATCTGCCGTGGACGCAGGAGGAAGTCTGCAAGTTCACCTGCGACACGGTGGCCGCGAACGGTCTGACGGACGGCTACATCCGCCTCGTGGTCACCCGCGGGAAGGGCGGTCTCGGGCTGAATCCTTATCTTTGCCCCGCGCCGTCGATGTTCATCATCGCCTCGACAATCCAGCTCTATCCGGAGGAGACCTACATCGAGGGGCTCTCGATCATCACCTGCGCGACCCGTCGTCCGGCGCCCGGCGCCTTGATGCCGCAGGTGAAATCGCTCAACTATTTGAACAACATCATGGCGAAGGTCGAGGCGATCCAGGCGAACGCGCTCGAAGCCGTGATGCTCAACGAGCAAGGCTACGTGGCCGAGTGCACGGGGGATAATTTGTTCCTCCTGAAGAACGGCACGCTGCTCACGCCGCTGATTTGCGACGGCGCGCTCGACGGGATCACCCGCGCGGTCATCATCGAGATTGCGGAGTCGCTCGGCGTGCCCTTCAAGGAGTGCTCGCTGACGCGTTACGACATTTTCACGGCGGACGAGTGTTTTCTAACCGGCACCGCCGCGGAAGTGATTCCAGTGGTGGCGCTCGACCGCCGGACCATCGGCACCGGCAAGCCCGGACCGTTCACCGCTCTCTTTCACAAGGCGTTCCATGAGCTCGCAATGAGCACTGGCACTCCTTTTGCTTAATTGATAAGTTCCCGAAAACATGAAGTGTGATTTCTGCGATCAAAAGGCCACCGTCTTCCTCACGCAACTCGTCGAGGGGCAGATGAAGAAAGTGTGCCTTTGCGACCACTGCGCCAAGGAGCGCGGAGTCACCGACCCGACCGGATTTTCGCTGGCAGACCTGTTACTCGGCGGCCTGCCGGGCGGTCCGGGCACGGTCAGCGCCGGCACCTCGCAGGCCACACCGGGGAACGGCAAAAAGTGCGCCACCTGCGGATTTACGCTCGATGATTTGAAACGGGTCCGGCGTTTCGGCTGCAGCGATTGCTACGCCACCTTCAGCGAGGAAGTCGGGCAGATGGTCCGCGGCATGCACAAGGGCACCTCGCACATCGGGAAAGTGCCGGAAGGCTTGATGGCGATCCAGTTCCGCAACCAGCGGATCGAGGAGCTCCGCTCGCGTCTCGACCAGGCGATCACTTCCGAAAGCTACGAGGAAGCCGCCGGCATCCGCGACGAAATCCACAACCTCAGCGAAACCAAGCCATGATGCGTTTCAGCACTCTCATCAAACATCCCGCCGACTGGATGACAGGCGGGCAGGGGGAGCATGGCGCCGTGCTGACTTCCCGGATCCGCCTCGCGCGGAACCTGCGCCGCCATCCGTTCCCCGGTTGGGCGAAGCGTGACCAACGCGCCGCGGCCCTCGATCTGATGCGCCCGGCGGTGGAGGCGCTGCCGGCGATGAAAGGCGCTTTTTCCCACGAACTCGGCGACCTGACATCGGTGCAAAAGCAGGTTCTCGTTGAGCGCCACCTGATTTCCCGCGAGCACGCCGCCCGCGGTGACGGCTCGGCCGCGGTCATCGAGCGCCGCCAGACTTTCAGCCTGATGCTCAACGAGGAGGATCATCTCCGGATGCAGGCGATCCGTCCCGGATTGCAGCTTTCCGCCGCTTTTGCCGCGCTTTCCGAACTCGATACCGAGCTGGAAACCTCGCTCGAATTCGCCTTCGACCCGACGCTCGGCTACCTGACGACGTGCCCGACGAATCTCGGCACCGGCCTGCGTGCCTCCGCCATGTTGCACCTGCCTGGCTTGGTGCTCAGCGACCAGATCGGCCAAGTCCTCCAAGCGGTCAACAAGATCGGCCTCGCCGTCCGCGGGCTCTACGGGGAGGGGACCGAATCGCTCGGAAATCTCTACCAAATTTCCAACCAATCGACGCTTGGCGAGAGCGAGGAAACCATCATCCGCCGCCTGGAGCGGGTCATTTCCCAGGTTTCGAACCACGAACAGAACGCCCGCGAAAAGCTGCTTGAAGACGATCCGGAGATGGTCGCCGACAAAATTGGCCGCGCTTACGGAGTCCTCCGCTACTCCCACATCATCGATTCCAAGGAGGCTCTCAACCACCTCTCGCTGCTGCGTCTCGGCGGCACTCTCGGGTTTTTCGCGCCGGAAACGGTGATGCTTTGTGACTCCTTGCTGATGGATATCCAGCCGGCGCATCTCCAGCTCCACTCGGGCCGGAAACTTTCTCCGGAAGAAAGAGACTCAATTCGCGCAGAAATCGTGCGCTCCCGTTTGCATTCTCTCGAATCACCTGATAATCGTATGTCATCAAAAGACGAAAAGAACTCATCCGAACCTTCTAATCCAGGCGACTTATGAACAACTTCACCCCACGCGCTCAACAAGTTCTCGCTCTCGCCCGCAAAGAGGCGGACCGATTCAACCACTCTTATGTCGGCACCGAGCACCTGCTTCTCGGCCTGATCAAGCTCGGCCAAGGCGTTGCCGTCAACGTCCTCGAGCGCATGGGCCTCGAGCTCGAAGCTGTCCGCATGGAAGTGGAAAAAGAAGTCGGCTCCGGCCCTCCTCAGAAATCCGTGGGAAATATTCCCTACACCCCGCGGGTGAAAAAAGTTTTGGCGCTCGCCAACAAGGAAGCGAAGGCGCTCAACCATTCCTACGTCGGAACCGAGCACCTTCTCCTCGGCCTCCTGCGCGAAGGCGAAGGAGTCGCCGCCCGTGTGCTCAAGCGCCTCGACGTCGATATCCAACGCACCCGCAACGAAATCCTCGCGGAAATCGACCCGAATTTCTCGCCTGACGATCAGGAAGATGACGAGGACGACGATGACGAAATGGAAGAAGGCGAAGGCCCCTTCGAGGAAGAGCAAGCCCAAGCTCCGACCGCCGCTGCTGAAGCGAAATCCAAGACTCCCGCTCTCAAGGCTTTCGGCCGCGATCTCACCAAAGTCGCCCGTGAAGGCGGACTCGATCCGGTGATCGGCCGCGAGAGCGAAATCGAACGCGTCATTCAAATCCTCTGCCGCCGCACCAAAAACAATCCGGTTCTCATCGGGGAAGCGGGTGTCGGCAAGACCGCCATCGTCGAAGGACTCGCCCAGGAAATCGCCACCGGCAACGTCCCGGAAATCCTCCGCGACAAGAAAGTCATCACCCTCGACCTCGCGTTGATGGTCGCCGGCACGAAATACCGCGGCCAGTTCGAAGAGCGCATCAAGGCGGTCATGGACGAGATCCGCAAGGTGAAGAACGTCATCCTCTTCATCGACGAGCTTCACACCATCGTCGGGGCCGGTTCAGCGGAAGGCGCGATGGATGCTTCCAACATCATCAAGCCCGCTCTCAGCCGAGCCGAGTTGCAATGCGTCGGCGCCACCACGCTCAACGAGTATCGCAAATACATCGAAAAGGACTCCGCGCTCGAACGCCGTTTCCAACAGGTGAAAGTGGACGAACCGTCCGTCGATGACGCGATCAAGATTCTCCAAGGTCTCCAGGAGAAATATGAATCCCACCACAAGGCCAAGTTCACTCCGGAAGCCATCGAGGCCGCGGTCAAGCTGACCGCGCGCTACCTGACCGCTCGTTTCCTGCCGGACAAAGCCATCGACGTTCTCGACGAAGCCGGCGCCCGCGCACGCATCGGCACGATGACCCGTCCGCCTTCTATCAAGGAACTCGAAGCCGCGATCGTGCAGATCAACCGCGACAAGGTGGCCGCCATCGCCGAGCAGAATTTCGAAAAAGCCGCCTCACTCCGCGACGACGAAAAGCACGCCAAGAAGGGTCTCGAAGACGCCCTGAAAACCTGGCGCTCCTCCTCGGAAGAGACCGTCGTCACCGTCACCGATGACGACATCATGGCCGTCGTTTCCAAGTGGACCGGGGTTCCGCTCCGCCGCATGGAGGAGAAGGAAACCGAAAAACTTCTCAAGATGGAGGACGAGCTCAAGAGCCGCGTCATCGGTCAGAACGAAGCGGTGATCGCCATTTCCAAGGCTCTTCGCCGCTCCCGTGCCGACCTCAAGGATCCGCGCCGCCCGATCGGTTCGTTCCTTTTCCTCGGCCCGACCGGTGTCGGAAAGACCTACCTCGCCCGCAATCTCGCCGAATTCATGTTCGGCGACGCGGACGCGCTGATCCAAATCGACATGTCGGAATACATGGAGAAGTTCACGGCCAGCCGTCTGATCGGTTCGCCTCCGGGTTACGTCGGCTACGAGGAAGGCGGCCAGCTTTCCGAAGCCGTTCGCCGTCGTCCCTACTCGGTCGTCCTTTTCGACGAAGTTGAAAAAGCGCATCCGGACGTCATGAACCTGCTGCTCCAGATTTTGGAGGAAGGCACCGTCACCGACTCGCTCGGCCGCAAGATCGACTTCCGTAACACGATCATCATCATGACTTCCAACGTCGGTGCCTCCACCATCAAGCGTCAAACCACGCTCGGTTTCGGTGCCATGACTGCGGACGAGGCCGATCATGACGGCATGAAGGACAAGATCATCGAGGAATCGAAACGCTACTTCAAACCGGAGTTTCTCAACCGTCTCGATAGCCTCGTCGTTTTCCACATGCTGGAAAAAGCCGATCTCAACCAGATCGTGGATCTCGAAGTCGCCAAGCTGGTCAAGCGTCTCAAGGACAAGGACATCGCCCTCACGCTCACCGATGAAGCGCGCGATCTGCTGGCCGTCAAAGGCTTCGATCCCGCCTACGGTGCCCGGCCGATGCGCCGGGCCGTCGAGCGATTCCTGGAAGACCCGCTCGCCGAGTCTCTCCTGCGCGGCGACGTGAAACCCGGAGACGCCGTCAACGTCGTCAAAAAAGCAGATAGCGAGGAACTCGATTTCGTCTCCACCCGCCCCGAACCGGAGCAGGAAGTCAGCGAAGCCGGAGTCTGACGTCCCGATTCATCACCAAAGCCCCGCCCGAGTCCGGCTCGTGCGGGGCTTTTCGTGTCAAACGCCGGTGCCGGAATCTACGTCAACCCGCGATTCGTTCTGGACCGGAAAAGTTCTTTGAAACAGGTTTCCCACGGAAATGACGATGTTCCGATTCGCCGCTGATGGGGGTCGTGGGCAACGCCAATTTCGACCAAAGGTGCAAGATCACGGAGATCACTTCGTATCTCAAATTTTGATTCGATCCTAAAACAACGAACCCTATGAAATATCTCTTAAACTCATTTGTGATCATCGCGACTTGCGGTTCTGCCCTGGCTGCCGAAAGCTGGACTGACTTGTTCAACGGCAAAGACCTGGACGGCTGGGTCAAGCGCGGCGGCAAGGCGGAATACAAGATCGAAGACGGTGCGATCGTCGGTACCTCGGCGCTGAACACCCCGAACACCTTCCTTTGCACCGGCCGCGATTATTCGGATTTCATCCTGGAGTACGAATTCAAGGTCGATTCTTTGCTCAACTCCGGCGTGCAGATCCGCAGCAACAGCTTCGATGAAAAGACCGAGCTGACCTGGCAGGGCAAGAAAACCACCATCGAGCCAGGCCGCGTTCATGGCTATCAGATCGAAATCGACCCCGAGCCGAAAAAGGACCGCTGGTGGAGCGCCGGAATCTTTGACGAGGCCCGCCGCGGCTGGCTCTATCCCGGTGCGCTTGGCGGCGAGGCCAAGCAATTCACCGATCAGGGCCGCAAGATTTTCAAACAGGGCGATTGGAACAAGGTCCGCGTCGAAGCTATCGGGGATTCCCTCAAAACCACCCTCAACGGCACGCCTTGCGCCTCGATCAAGGATTCTTTGACGAAATCCGGATTCATCGGGCTTCAGGTCCATTCGATCGGTAAGGAGAAGGACAAGGACGGCACTCAAGTCCGCTGGCGCAATCTGCGCATCCAGGAAGTGGCGGCACCTGCTGCCAACACCCTTTCAGCCGAGGAAATGGCGGCGGGCTGGAGTCTGCTTTGGGATGGTAAATCCAGCGAAGGCTGGCGCAGTGTCCGTCGTCCTGAATTCCCCACCGGCGGCTGGGAGATCAAGGATGGCGTGCTGATCATCAACGAGACCGGCGGCGCCGAATCAGCCTCCGCAGGCGACATCATCACCAAGGCCAAGTATTCGAACTTCGAGCTACAGCTGGACTTCAAGATCACCCCCGGCGCGAACAGCGGAATCAAGACTTTCGTCGATCCCGAGCTGAACAAGGGCCCCGGATCCGCCATCGGGCCGGAATTCCAAATCCTCGACGACGAGCGCCACCCGGACGCCAAGCTCGGCCGCGACGGCAATCGCACGATCGGCTCGCTTTACGACATGAAAACCGCGCCGGCCACCAAGAAGCTCATGCCCGTCGGTGAATGGAACCACGCCCGCATCCTGTCGGACAACAAGCGCCTCACCTATTGGCTCAACGGCGAAAAAACCATCGATATCGAACGCGGCGGCAAGGAGTGGCGCGATCTCGTGGCGATCAGCAAATACAAGATCTGGCCGAACTTCGGTGAACTCGCGGAAGGCCACATCCTGCTCCAGGATCACGGCAACCAGGTGTTCTATCGAAACATCAAGATCCGCGATTTTTCGAAAAAATAATCAACCCGTTTAACAAAACAGCCATGCACCACCGTCGTCATTTCCTGAAAACCACCCTCGGTGGCACCGCCGGGCTGATCGCTCTTCCTAACATCTTCTCCGGCTCGCTCTTTGCCGCGGATTCGCCGAACAAGCGCATCCAAGTCGCCCAGATCGGCTGCGGCCGGATGGGGCTCGAAGACATGGCCAATGTGCTCAGCGTTCCGCTCGCACGAGTCGTCGCCGTTTGTGAACTCGACACCAAGCGTGCCGCGGAAGGCAAACGCCGTATCGAGGAATTCTACAAGAAGAAGGGCGAGGCCGCTGTCGAGGTCAAGGTTTACAGCGACTACCGGGAACTCCTCGCCGACCCGCAAATCGATGCCGTCGTCATCAGCACGCCGGATCATTGGCATGGCCTGATCGCCGTCGAGGCCGCCTTGGCCGGCAAGCACATGTATGTGCAAAAGCCGCTCACTTATAACATCGCTGAGGCGGTTGCCCTGCGCACCGCCGTGCGCGCCAAGAAGGTGATCTTGCAAACCGGTTCCCAGCAGCGCTCGGAGAGCCCGTTCACCGCCTTCCGTCCCGCCGTCGAGGCCGTGATGAACGGCCGTCTCGGCAAGCTCAAAACCGTCAAGATCGGCGTGGGGATCGACAAACTCAG
Organism: Luteolibacter sp.; assembly: GCF_058122085.1. Lineage (NCBI taxonomy): Bacteria > Pseudomonadati > Verrucomicrobiota > Verrucomicrobiia > Verrucomicrobiales > Verrucomicrobiaceae > Luteolibacter > Luteolibacter sp. Next base: position 46,575 of record NZ_JBIKBQ010000010.1, read on the forward strand.
CGGTAAAAAGCCCGCGCCGATGCCGGTCCCTCCGACTTTCAACTACGACCAATGGCTGGGCCCTGCGCCGCAGCAGAAATACATGGAAGGCCGCTGCCACCCGCAGGACAACTTCGGCGGCCGACCGGGCTGGATCACCACCGAGGACTTCGGCCTCGGCATGATCACCAACTGGGGCGCCCACCACATCGACATCGCGCAGTGGGCGATGGGCCAGCAGTTAGGCGGACCGTCGCTCGTCGAGGCGAAGGCGGATTTCATGACCGACGATGTCTGGACCGTCCACCACGGCTATCATGTGGAAATGCTCTATCCGGACAACGTCCAGGTCATTCTCGACGACAAGTTCGAGAACGGTTTGCAATTCGAAGGCGAGGAAGGCTCGATCTTCTGTACCCGCGGCGCGGTCAAAGTCACTGCCAGTGACGGCAATGCGAAGGGCAACGGCAAAAGCGCGCTGCGTGCCAGCAAGCCAAGCCTGCTTGCGCCTCTGGGCGCCGATGCCAAACGCTTGGCGGGCAGCAAGGACCACAAGCTCAACTGGATCGAGTCGATCATCGCCAACCGCGATCCGATCGCCCCCGTCGAAGAAGCGGCCCGCAGCGTGTCCACCTGCTGCGTCGCATGGATCGGCATGAAACTCGGGCGCAAACTCAACTGGGACGTGGCCAGCGAATCCTTCATCGGCGACGACGAGGCGAACGCGCTGCGCACCCGCACCCCGCGCCGCGCGGAATTCGACATTCAGGCGCTTCTCAAGAAAGCCGGCATCTGAGCCACTGTCTCAGATCGCGCCGCCGCGTGCTGCCAGAGCCTTGAAAACCGGCTCCGGCACATAGCGGCGGACGGTTTCCTCCCAGCCGGTCGGCCCGGTCAGACTCTTGATCATGCTTGATGAGAGCTCGGCGATATCGCGCGGCGGCATCAGGAAAACCGTGGTGATTTCCGGAGCCATGTCGGCGTTGATGTGGCGCATCACCCGCTCATATTCATAGTCGTTCGGCGAGCGGATGCCACGCAGGACGTATTTGGCACCCATCTTTTTCGCGTAGTCCACGAGGTAGCGGTTGTTGAAATGGGTGATGACCAAGTGGTCGCGGCTTTCGATGGAGGCATGGAGCAGCTCCAGCCGCTCCTCGACCGAGAACGAATAGCTTTTTGACGGATTGCTGCCGATCGCGACAATCAAGCGGTCGAACATTTCCAGCCCCCGTTCGATCATCCAAAGATGGCCGTTGGTCGGTGGATCAAAGGAGCCGGCGTAAACCGCGGTGCGCATGCCCGGCAGACTAGCGGGGAATTTCCCGGACCGAAACCCTTATTTACAGCCTGAAAAAACAAATCGACGGAATTGCCACGCGGATTTTGACTTGTGTGTGACAGGTTGTTAAGATCTCCCGCCTCAGCGCCTGTAGCTCAGTTGGATAGAGCACCCGCCTTCTAAGCGGACGGTCACTGGTTCGAATCCAGTCAGGCGCGCCAAGCGCCCCTCAGCCCGGAGG